>NZ_JEXG01000009.1:0-127997 GCF_000581275.1 Acinetobacter sp. 809848 | reverse complement strand
CCCATTAATAACAACTGTAACGGCTGTAGTAGCCGCATCTGAAGGAACGTTTTTCAATACACCAGTAATCGTGACATTGCCAGCCGCTTCTGATGCATTAACCACATTATCAGCTGTTACTGAATCAACAGCAAAGTTAACACCATCCGTATTTGGACCAACTGCATCAACAATAGCTGTTCCTGGTCCTGATGTATTGCCAGCAGGGTCTGTTGCTACAGCTGTAACTTCATCGCCATCATTCAGACCAGGGTTTGGTACAGTCCAAGTACCATCCGGTCCTGCTACAACACTTGCCGTACTACCATCCGGATAAGTCACAGTTACTGTTGAACCAGGTTCTGCTGTACCTGTGATCGGGTCTGTCCCGTTAACCGGGTCAATCACTGGTGCATTCGGTGCAGTCGTATCAATCGTATAAGTTTGTGTATCTTTAACAGTACTGCTATTACCTGCCGCATCTGTAAACGTTACAGTCGCATCAATGGTTTTATCTGCATCAGCTGTTAAACCACTACCAGGCACACTTACTGTCCATGTACCCGCTGTTTTGTCTACAGTTGCATTATAAGTTACCCCATTAATAACAACTGTAACGGCCGTATTGGCCGCATCTGCTGGAATGTTTTTCAGAACACCAGTAATCGTGACATTACCTGCTGCTTCTGATGCATTAATTACGTTATCTGAAGTAACAGGATCAACAGAGAAAGTGACTCCATCTGTATTTGGTGGAGTGGTGTCAGCAGGTGTTGAGTCATCATCATTATCACTATTCGATGCTGCAGCGATAATACCGCCCGCAACTAAAGGAATAGCTGCCCACAACCATGGGTTTACACCCGCATCGTGATAAAGTAATGGTTCAATTGAAGAAATAGGTTGGTAAATAACGTCAGATACCAACTCTTGTGGTGCTTCTGCCGGTAAAGCAGCAGGTAAATCCTCAGCTACCAGAGCTTGTGGTTCAACATCACTGTCTGCGTCAGCGTCCGCATCGGCATCGGCGTCCGCATCATTTTCAGCATCTTTGAATTTTGCCCAAATCAACTGTCCATTTTCATCTTGAAAAACAAGACTGTTATCTTTAGGCTCAGCTGTTCCACTAAAGAAGCCTTCAATAACAATAGTCTCGCCATTTTTCAGGCGAATGACTGCATTGGTACCCTCCCTATTCACTACCAATACATCACTGGCAGCCACTTTTACCAATACGACCGACGCTTCTGAAAGCTTTGCAGAAGTTCCCTTGATTGTTGACAAGGTATCGTGACTATCCTTGGCAATAATTTGTATTTCAGGCATATCTGTATTCCTTTTATATTATTGATTTAAATGATTTTATGTATAATTCTTTTTACTTAATCTTTCTAAGTTTTTGACCTACAACTTAAAAACATTAAGTAATGTGATCATTTTTACATTAAACACTTTAAAATAAAAAAAACAAATACTAAAGTACCTAAAGAAAAAATTTTAATTAATAGAAATTATATATAAGTCTTAGTTAAGTTTTTCTTATGTTAATTTAATGAAAAATCACGTTAAACGTTTTATATATAAAACAAATTTATTATTTTGCTATTTACCATTTGTTGAAAAATCATTTAATTAAAATATTCATATAACAATTATTAATATCTTAATAAAATAAAATATATTATTAATGATATATATAGAAAAAAAAAGCTTTAGGTAATATTTTACTATTACACTAAAACCTCATTTTTAAATATCTTATAAATTTTAAAACTGTTTATATTTAGAAATTATCTGGACTCTCAAATCTTTTTACTTCTTGTAACTTATTCGGGTCATGCATTGTCGCAATTCCATCCTCAGTTTTTTGGTCTACAAGAATATCTGGATTATAAACAGTGATGGTTTCTCTACCCAGCGCATCCTCCCCCACAATATACTGAAAACCTCTTCGGTTCATCTTATGGCACAACCTTTGATAGAAGCCTTTTAAGCCTTCAGTTTCTTCGTTGGGGTTGTAATAAAAAGCATTCATCACAGCTGGTAAGCCTAGGCCGCACACAATACCTGATAACAATACACTAATAAATGTATATCCAATCAGGATACTACTATAGGGACTTAAGGCAGGGATATTGGCTACTGCCAAAATCAATGCAAGTGAAATTCCTCCTCGTACCCCACCCCAAGATAAAATAGTCAAACTACCGTTGTAGCTTTTAGTTCTACGCATTGTGGGGAAAAAAGCGAAAGCCATAAAGTTGGCAGCAAAACGAGAAATATGAAGAATAAAGAACGCAATAATACCGCCTAAAATCAGGCTAAAGTTTAGATCAAGAATAAATAACTCTAAGCCAATTAAAGTAAATAAGAATGAGTTAATAATTCCTTCCACTGTATGCCAAAAATGGTTAACCTCATGAATCTCCCGTTCTTCTCGTATTTCTTTCCATTTGTTTCCAACAATTAAGCCACCAATTACACAAGCAATCGGAGCTGATGCATGAGCAAACAAAGCGACTAAATATGTTCCACTTGCGAGTAAAGCTGTTGTTAAAATCAGGGACTCCATTTCGTGTTTACCACGTAATAGACGCAACACTCCTACCCCAAATGCCCAACCAATCCCGACGGCGACAACAATTTCATAAAGTAGAGCTTCTAATGTCGCTACCAATGAAAAATGTTCACCCTGTAAAACATTAAGCAAAGTCATAAACAATGCAATACACATTGCATCATTAAATAATGATTCACCTTCTAGCTTAACAATTAAATGATGTGGTGCTCGAATCGAACTAAGCACACCTTTAATACCAATTGGGTCTGTTGCCCCTAAAGCTGCACCTAAAAGTAACAGCACCAGAATTGGCACATGATATCCAACCAGTAATTGGAATCCGTAGAGTAAACTACCAAACAATACAGCACAAAGTACTAAGGCAATCGTTGCCAAAATACTGATTTGCTTCCAATAACTTTTTAGATCTGAGATTTTAAATTTGAGTGCAGAAGAAGTTAGAATAAAACAAATAACACCATTAATTAAAAAATCATAAAAATCGATATGGCGTACTGCTTCTTCAATATTATGAATGTTAATGGTAATAAACTGGTTACCATTTAGTAGGCTGGCACCCCACTGTAGAATAAAGACAAAAATTGCTGAGACTAGAGGAACACCAATCGCCTGTGGAAAGCCTAAAATACGCTTATTAAAGATCGTGGTTGCAATTGATAGTGCAAAAACCACTGTAAAAGCTTGTAATAGAAAAAAATTACCCATGAATACCCTTCTTCTGGGTCAACGACCAAATAAACAACTTTGCTAGATCGACCAAACTTAATAAAAAGCTGACATAAACAATGCCATAATCATAAAAAACAGAAATTAGGATGCAAGTTTAACGAATTGATTGAACAATCTATCAATCTGTTAAATTTCTTAACATTATTTATAGTTATGATCGAAACAAAAAAGATGAGCTTATTAAATTATGTTTAACAAGACTCATCCTATAGAATTTTAAACTGGATTATTAAAAGTATCGCATTGGTTAATATCACCAGTTTTTAAACCAACCTGAAACCAATGCATGCGCTGTTCACTACTACCATGAGTAAAGCTATCCGGAACGACCTGACCTGTGGAACGCTTTTGTAAATAATCATCTCCAATTTTTTGAGCAGCATCCATCGCCTCTTCAATGTCACCTTGCTCTAAAAATTGAGTTCGCTGTTGATTATGACTCGCCCAAATCCCCGCTAAACAGTCAGCTTGTAATTCTTGACGAACAGATAATTGGTTACCTTCTCTTTGGCTGACTTGTGCACGGGCTTGCTGTACTTGTGACGAAATACCCAGCAAGGTTTGAACATGGTGCCCTACTTCATGTGCAACCACATAAGCTTGTGCGAAATCGCCAGCCTGATCTTCCCTAGAAAGTTCAGTTTGGTTCTGCTCACCAGAAATTCCCATTTGCTGACGCATATCTTTAAAGAATTCTGTATCGATATAAACCTTTTGGTCTGCAGGACAATAAAATGGCCCCATCGCAGATTGGGCAGTACCACATCCTGATTGAGCTATTCCACTAAACAAAACTAATTTAGGTGGCGTATAGCTTTTACCTAACTGTTTAAATATAGGAGTCCAGACGTCCTCTGTATCAGCCAAAACCGTTCCAACAAAATCCGAGGCTTCTTTTTGCTCGGCCGTTAAACTTTCTGGCGCAGTTGCATTTGATTGTTGTGAAGCAGTAACTTGCTGCGTTGCTTGATAAGCCTGTTGTGGATCAACACCAAAGAACTTCCACGCAACAAATGCAACAACTAAACCAATAATACTGATACCGCCAGCTCTAACACCGCCACCACCTCGACGGTCCTCAACATTGCTACTAATTCGTCGACCTTTCCAGCGCATAATTTCCCTCTTCTTTTTAGAATGGCATCATGAACCCGATGCTTTTTTAGGCCACATTTTTTGTATTAAGCTCACAATTAATAGAACAATTGCACCTGCAACAAGTCCTATTCCAAAGTTAATCAATGTTGGTGTTAAAGCACCAATGATGTTACCCACTGCTGGTATTGTTTCCACATGATCCACTGTGTCTTCAGTTAAGTGATGAAGCAATGGAATCGTATGATTAATAATCCCGCCACCCACTAAAAACATTGCAATAGTGCCCACGATTGAAAGTAATTTCATCAAAATAGGAGCAAAAGCTAATAGGCCTCGACCTATAGTTTGTTTAAATGAGGTCGACTGCTCTGTTAAAAATAATCCCAAATCATCAATCTTAACAATCATACCGACCAGGCCATAAACGCCAATCGTCATCACAACTGCAATAACACTTAAAACGCTTACTTTGGTCATTAAAGTAGCCGTAGCAACTGTACCGAGCGTAATCACCACGATCTCAGCCGATAAAATAAAATCAGTTCTTACTGCTCCTTTTATTTTTTCTTTTTCAAAAGTTGCTAAGTCTAATTCTTCAGTTTCAAGCTCTGCTTTTGCTTCCTCTGATGTAGAAGCTTTTTTATGCATAATGGTATGAAGAACTTTCTCTACTCCCTCATAACATAAAAATAAGCCTCCGAGCATTAATAGCGGATTAATAAGCCAAGGTGCAATCACACTAATTAACAATGCTAAAGGAACTAAAATAAGCTTATTAACAAATGAACCTTTGGCCACCTTCCAAACAATAGGTAGTTCACGATCTGCACGCACACCTGTTACTTGCTGAGCATTTAAGGCCAAATCGTCACCTAAAACTCCAGCAGTTTTCTTGGCTGCCATTTTGCTCATTAAAGCAACATCATCTAAAATTGTTGCTATATCATCTAGTAATAAAAGTAAGCCACTCGCCATTTCTTATCCAAGTTTGTATTTATTAAAGCTATTGTAAGATGATTTTTTTGAATTTCTGTAATTTTACTGAATAAATTCACAATATTATTTTAAGAAAAGTTTCCCCAATCGCTGACGAAAAAAATTTATTTCCCGTACAATAATGCCAATCTTTTATATTACAGGGCTTACTACCCCTGATTAAGCCAATACGATAGTGGAATAAATAATGAGTAATGTTGATCAGCGTCCAATTATTTTGACAGGCGACCGCCCAACCGGACAACTTCATCTTGGGCATTTTGTCGGTTCTTTGCGTTCTCGTGTAGGTTTACAGGATAGCCATCATCAACATCTCTTATTAGCAGATGCACAAGCATTAACAGATAATGCAGATAATCCAGATAAAGTTCGTCGTAATATTCTAGAAGTTGCTCTAGATTATTTAGCTGTAGGTATTGATCCAACAAAAACTACCATTTGTGTTCAATCTTGCCTACCAGCACTCAATGAACTCACAATGCTTTATCTCAACTTCGTGACTGTTGCGCGCTTAGAACGTAACCCGACCATTAAATCTGAAATTCAAATGCGTGGTTTTGAGCGTGACATTCCAGCTGGTTTCCTCTGCTACCCTGTTGCACAAGCGGCTGACATTACTGCTTTCAAAGCATCTGTGGTTCCAGTGGGTGAAGATCAGATTCCAATGATTGAACAAACCAATGAAATTGTACGTCGAGTAAATCGCCAAATCGGTCAAGATCTTTTGCCTGAATGTAAAGCTTTGCTTTCTAATATGGCACGTCTACCTGGTTTTGATGGTAAAGCGAAAATGTCTAAATCATTAGGCAATACCATCGTTTTAAATGCTTCTGATAAAGACATTAAAAAAGCTGTTAATGCGATGTACACCGATCCAAATCACCTTCGTATTGAAGATCCAGGTCAAGTTGAAGGCAATATTGTATTTACTTATTTAGATGCATTTGATCCAAATAAAGAAGAAGTTGAAGAATTAAAAGCTCACTATCGTCGCGGTGGTCTTGGTGACGGTACGGTTAAAAAACGTCTTGAAGGTGTCTTAAAAGAGTTAATTACACCTATTCGTGAACGTCGCGAAGAACTTGCTAAAGATCCTGACTATATTATGGATGTTTTACGTCAAGGTACAGATAAGTGCCGTCTTATTACTCAACAGACTTTAGACGAAGTTAAAGATGGTTTAGGTTTATTTAAATTTTAATCCTTTTTGAAAACTAAAAGCCCTTCGGGGCTTTTTTTATTTATTAGATTCAATAATATTCATTTTTTAGAATTACTAATGTATTGATAGCCATTCACAGGCTTTTACCCTATTAACGTGAAGTAACACTTATTAACGCTAATAGCGATGAAGAATATCTTAACTTTATCTATTATCCTCTATGTAGGTTACATCATATGAGCCTCACGACATTTCTCCTTAAACCGAAACTGTTTTTACAGATTCGTTGTTCTACGCAATGATCACCCCAATCATTGCGTATTTTTTTTGCCTAAAAATTTTATTTATGAATTAGCTATACTTATAAAAATTCTGATTTTTCTTTAATAAATAAAAAAACACCGCATCATTTTTCAGATACGGTGCTTTTTAAGATTCAGCGTAAAGCGATTAAGCTAAACCTTTCTCTTTTAAAACTTGCAACATAGTTGAACCAAGCTCAGCTGGGCTACGAGTGTAAGCCATACCTGCTTTTTCAAATGCAGCGAATTTCTCTTCAGCAGTACCTTGACCACCAGAAATGATCGCACCAGCGTGACCCATACGCTTACCTTTAGGAGCAGTTACACCAGCAATGTAACCTACTACAGGCTTAGTCACGTTAGATTTGATGAATTCAGCAGCTTCTTCTTCCGCTGTACCACCGATCTCACCGATCATGATGATTGCATCAGTATCTGGATCGTCTTGGAACAATTGAAGCGCTTCGATTTGGTTCATACCTGGGATTGGGTCACCACCGATACCGATACAAGTAGATTGACCTAAACCAAGCTTAGTTGTTTGAGCAACAGCTTCATAAGTCAATGTACCTGAACGCGAGATGATACCAATACGGCCTGGTTGGTGAATATGACCAGGCATAATACCAATCTTACATTCACCCGGAGTGATCACTCCTGGACAGTTAGGACCAACTAAACGAGTACCGTTACCGTTAGTTTCTAAGTAGCGTTTTGCTTTAAGCATGTCGATTGTTGGAACACCTTCAGTGATCACAACGATTAGGCCAACACCTGAATCAACCGCTTCAACGATTGAGTCTAAAACAAATGGAGCTGGTACATAGATTACAGATGCATCTGCATTTGTTTCACGTACAGCTTCTTTCATTGTGTTGAATACTGGTAGGTCAAGGTGAGTAGTACCGCCTTTACCCGGAGTAACACCACCAACAACTTTTGTACCGTAGTCTAAAGCTTGTGCAGAGTGGAAAGTACCGTTTTTACCAGTAAAACCTTGTACCAATACTTTAGTGTCTTTATTAATTAATACGCTCATGATTGATACTCCCCTTACGCTTTAACTGCAGCTACAACTTTTTCTGCGGCATCAGACAAGCCGTTTGCAGAAATTAATTTCAAACCAGATTCATCAAGTAATTTAGCACCTAACTCAGCGTTGTTACCTTCTAAACGAACAACAACTGGAACAGTTACGTTTACTTCTTGAACCGCTGCAATAATCGCTTCAGCAATCATGTCACAACGTACGATACCACCAAAGATGTTGATTAAAACACCTTGTACAGATGTATCAGCAAGGATGATTTTAAACGCTTCGATTACGCGCTCTTTAGTTGCGCCGCCACCAACGTCAAGGAAGTTTGCAGGCTGACCACCATAAAGTTTAATGATGTCCATAGTTGCCATTGCAAGACCAGCACCGTTAACCATACAACCGATGTTACCTTCTAAAGCAACATAGTTAAGATCAAATTCAGATGCTTTTAATTCACGCTCATTCTCTTGAGATTTGTCACGTAAAGCAGCAACTTTAGGTAAACGGTAAAGCGCGTTAGAGTCGATACCTACTTTCGCGTCTACACATAAAATTTCGCCATTTTCACGAACTGAAAGTGGGTTAATTTCAAATAAAGCAAAATCATTTTCAACAAATGCTTGGTAAGCAGCTGTCATGATTTTTACGAATTGACCGATTTGTTTGTCTTTCAAACCTAAAGCAAACGCAACTTCACGTGCTTGGAATGGTTGTAAGCCAACTAATGGATCAACTTCAACTTTGATAATTTTTTCTGGAGTTTCTTCAGCAACTTTCTCGATTTCTACACCACCTTCTGTAGAAGCCATGAAAGTAATACGACGGCTAGAACGGTCTACAACCGCACCTAAGTAAAGCTCACGCTCAACTGGGTATACGTCTTCAGCAACAATAATGCTGTTTACTGGTTGACCATTTGCATCTGTTTGATACGTTACAAGACGAGTACCAATGATATTGTTTGCAAATTCGATAACGTCTTCTTTAGATTTTGCAACTTTAACGCCACCAGCCTTACCACGACCACCAGCATGAACTTGCGCTTTCATTACCGCGAATTTACCACCAAGCTGTTCAAATGCAGCAACTGCTTCGTCTGCATTGGTAGCCAAGATACCTTCTTGTACTGGCATACCATATTCTTTCAATAACGCTTTAGCTTGATACTCATGTAAGTTCATTTAGTTACCTACTTAACTTTGTTTGTTGTCTTCAATTTGCGCAACATTCTCATGTTACATATGCAAATTGCTGTCTACGTCTTTCACCTTGATGCTTTTTTAATCACACCATCGAATGTGAAAAAGAGCGGAGAACCCGCTCTTTATTTTATTTACGCTTACGTTGAATCGCGTGAATTGCACGACCATCTACAGCAAGTGCAGCTTCATGAACAACTTCAGAGAATGTTGGGTGACCAAAAGTCATCAACTGAAGATCTTCAACTGAAGATACAAATTCAAGAGCGATCATACCTTGGTGTACGATATCAGATGCTGCAGGTCCAATAACATGCATACCTAATAAACGGTCAGTTTTTGCATCAGCAACAAACTTAACAAAACCAGCCCCTTCCCCCGCCGCTAAAGCACGACCATTTACAGCAAAACCGAATTGACCAGTTTTAACTTCATGACCTTTTTCTTTAGCTTGTTCTTCAGTTAAACCAACCCATGCCGCTTCCGGATGTGTATAGATAACAGAAATGATTGTGTCATAGTTCACTTGAGCTGCATGACCATGAATACGTTCAACAGCCATTACACCTTCTTCCATTGCTTTATGAGCAAGCATTGGACCACGAACTAAGTCACCAATCGCGTATACACCTTCTACAGAAGTTGCACAGTGATCATTTACTTCAACTAGACCGCGTTCAGTCAATTTAATGCCTGAATCATCTGCCAATAAACCTTCTGCATAAGCTTTACGGCCTACACAAACGATTAATTTGTCAAAAGTCTGAGTTTTTTCTTCGCCGCCTTGAGTGTATTTAACAGTCACTTCACGACCATTAATTTCAGTACCAGAAACTTTAGCACCGATACGAATATCAAGACCTTGCTTAGTTAAAAGTTTTTGGTAGTCTTTTGCCAAAGCTTTATCAGCCATTGGTAAGAATGCATCCATTGCTTCAAAAACAACAACTTCAGCACCAAGACGACGCCAAACAGAACCAAGCTCTAAACCGATTACACCTGCACCAATTACACCTAAACGCTTAGGTACTTCTGGGAAGTTCAATGCACCAGTTGAATCAACAATAATATCTTGATCTACAGGAGCTACTGGAATATTTACAGGCACAGAACCAGACGCAAGAATAACGTATTTAGGTTCTAAAACTTGAGTTTCGCCTTCATGAGAAACGAACTCAACTTTTTTACCAGCAAGTAATTTACCAGTACCTTTTAACCATTCAATGCCATTGCCTTTAAGCAATTGATCGATACCACCAGTTAATTGGTCAACAATTTTGTCTTTACGAGCAAGAAGCTTAGCAAGATCAAAATTCACTTCACCTGTAGTGATACCGTGATCAGCTAAGTGATGTACTGTATCTTCGTAACGGTGAGAAGAGTCAAGTAATGCTTTAGAAGGAATACAACCTACGTTTAAGCATGTACCACCCAAAGATGGCTTACCGTTGTGAATACGTTTTTCGATACAAGCGACTTTAAAACCTAGTTGAGCAGCGCGAATTGCAGCTTCATAACCACCAGGACCACCGCCAATAACAACAAGATCAAATTGTTGAGACATTGTTTATCTCCATGGTCCGAGATAGAGGATCACTCTACCTCGGTAATATTATTCGAAGAAATTAAAGATCAAGGATGAGTTTAGCTGGCTCTTCTAACAACTCTTTGATTGCTACCAAGAAACCTACAGCTTCTTTACCATCGATCATACGGTGGTCATAAGAAAGTGCTAAATACATCATTGGCAAGATTTCAACTTGACCATTTACAGCCATAGGACGCTCTTGGATTTTGTGCATACCCAAGATACCAGTTTGTGGCTGATTCAAAATTGGAGTTGAAAGTAATGAACCGAAAGTACCACCGTTAGTGATTGTGAAAGTACCACCAGTCATTTCTTCGATAGATAATTTACCATCACGTGCTTTAGCAGCATATGCACCAATACCAGATTCAACTTCTGCATAGCTCATACGATCAGTATCACGTAATACTGGTACAACAAGACCACGATCAGAAGATACTGCAACACCGATGTCGTAGTAACCGTGATAAACGATATCGTCGCCATCAATTGAAGCGTTTACAGCTGGGTAGCGTTTAAGCGCTTCAGTTGCTGCTTTAACGAAGAATGACATGAAGCCTAAACGAGCGCCATGACGTTTTTCAAAAGCATCTTTATATTGCTTACGCAATTCCATGATTGGCTTCATGTTAACTTCGTTGAATGTAGTTAACATTGCTGTTTCTTGAGTTGCAGCAAGAAGACGCTCAGCTACACGCTTACGTAAACGAGTCATTGGAACGCGTTTTTCGATACGCTCACCAACAGCCACACTTAACGGAGTAACGTTAGCAGCTGGTTTAGCTTGATGGTTTGCAACATCTTCTTTAGTGATACGACCACCACGACCAGTACCTTGTACGTCAGCAGCAGCAATACCAGATTCAGTTAATGCTTTACGAACTGCAGGAGCTTGATCAGATACAGTTTCTGTACGCTCAACAACAGGCGCTGCACCAGCTTGAGTTTGAGCAACTGCTTGCTCTACTGCTGCAGGAGCAGCCGCTGCTGCACCAGCACCAGCTTCAAATTGAGCAATAACTTCGTCAGAAAGAACTGTATCGCCTTCATCTTTAATGATTGCAACTAAGCTACCATCAGCAGGAGCAACAACTTCTAAAACAACTTTGTCGGTTTCAATATCACAGATTACTTCATCACGTGATACAGGTTCACCCACCTTTTTATGCCAAGTTGCGATGGTGCCATCTGCAACAGACTCTGGGAATACCGGTGCTTTAATTTCGGTTGCCATTATTGAGAATCTCCTGATTGTTCAGCTTCGATTGCCAATGCATCATTAATTAGCTGAGCTTGTTGTTTTGCATGCAAGTACGGTGAGCCACAAGCTGGTGCAGCAGAAGCTTCACGACCTGCAAAACTGATACGGATTTGTTTGCCAGATTTTAAGATATCGTCATATAAACGCGGTGCAATAAATAACCATGCGCCTTGGTTCTTCGGCTCTTCTTGTGCCCAAACGAGTTCTTTCACATTTGGATAAGCAGCCAAGATTTCCGCAAGACGTTGCTCTGGGTATGGATACAACTGTTCAATACGTACGATTGCAACATTAGTTAAGTTTTGTTCACGACGTTTTTCAAGTAAGTCGTAATAAACTTTACCGCCACAAAGTACAAGACGAGTTACATCTGACTTGTTAATTTGATCGATTTCATCAATTACAGTTTGGAATGAACCATTTGCAAGCTCTTCTAAAGTAGAAGTCGCAAGTTTATGACGAAGTAAAGATTTCGGTGACATTACAATCAATGGCTTACGAATTGGGCGTACAGCTTGACGACGTAATGCATGGAAAATCTGTGCAGGTGTCGTTGGAGTGATCACTTGCATGTTGTCTTCAGCACATAACTGTAAGAAACGTTCTAAACGAGCTGATGAGTGTTCTGGGCCTTGACCTTCGAAACCGTGTGGTAACAACATTGTTAAACCACAAACACGTTCCCACTTAGTCTCACCAGAAGCAATAAACTGGTCAATCACAACTTGAGCACAGTTTACGAAGTCACCAAATTGTGCTTCCCAAATAATCAAGCTCTTAGGAATTGTAGTTGCGTAACCATATTCGAATGCAAGAACTGCTTCTTCAGATAAAAGAGAGTCATAAATCGCAAAACGTGGTTGGTTCTCTTTCACATGACAAAGTGGAATGTAAGTTGAACCATCAGCTTGGTTATGCAATTTCGCATGACGGTGTGAGAAGGTACCACGACCCACGTCTTCACCAGTAATACGAACTAGATAATCTTCATCTAATAAAGTTGCATAAGCTAAAGTTTCTGCTGCACCCCAGTTTAATGGAGTTTCACCAGTTTGCATTTTTACGCGGTCTTCAATTACTTTTTGAACCTGACGCTGCATTACAAACCCTTCAGGAAGTTTGCTCATGCCCTCGCCTAATTCTTTTAAGCGATTTAAGTCAAATGAAGTATCCCAATCGTCTGTGTAGTCATGGCCCAAATATGGAGTCCAGTCAACAAACATTTTGGTATTTGGTTCAAGAATCAATGCATTTGCTACATGATTACCCGCTTCTAGATCAGAACGGTAATCTTCAACCATTTGGTCTGCTTCAGCACGATCAAGTACTTTCTCTTGAACAAGTTGATCAGCATAAAGTGTACGAGTAGTCGCTTTCTTCGCAATTACTTGATACATCAATGGCTGTGTACCAGATGGCTCATCTGCTTCGTTATGGCCACGACGACGATAACAGAACAAATCGATAACAACATCTTTACGGAATTCGTGACGGAAATCATGTGCTAATTGAGTAGCAAAGATAACAGCTTCAGGATCATCGCCATTTACATGGAAAATTGGCGCCTGAATCATTTTAGCAACGTCTGTACAGTATTCTGTAGAACGTGCGTCACGAGGATCAGAAGTTGTGAAACCTACTTGGTTGTTCACAATAATATGAACTGTACCGCCAACCGTATAGCCACGAGTTTGTGACATCTGGAAGGTTTCCATGTTCACGCCCTGACCTGCAAATGCCGCATCACCATGAACAATAACTGGTAAAACGTCATCACCGCCAATGTCTCTACGACGTACTTGACGTGCACGTACAGAACCTTCAACTACAGGACCAACAATTTCCAAGTGAGATGGGTTAAATGCTAATGCCAAGTGAACTTCGCCACCTGGAGTCATTACATTACTTGAGAAACCTTGGTGGTATTTAACGTCGCCAGAACCTTTTTTATGAATTGATTTACCTTCGAACTCACCAAATAAGTCCGCAGGGTTTTTACCCATAATATTCACAAGAAGGTTTAAACGGCCACGGTGTGGCATACCAATAACAACTTCTTTACAACCTACAGCACCAGCACGCTGAATAATCTCGTTTACCATAGGAATAAAAGATTCGCCGCCCTCAACACCAAAGCGTTTAGCACCGACGTATTTATTACCAAGATATTTTTCAAGACCTTCAGCAGCAGTTAAACGCTCTAAGAAGCCTTTCTTTTGATCATTTGTGTAATTGAATTTACCACGGGCACTTTCAAGACGTTGTTGAATCCAACGTTTTTCTTTTGTGTCCACGATATGCATGTATTCAACACCAATCGAACCACAATAGATTGATTCCATTGCTTCAATCATTTCAGCAAGCGTTGCTTCGCTTTTGCCGATTTCAAGATTGCCGGTATTGAATACAGTGTCTAAATCTGATTTGGTTAAACCGTGAGCTGAAAGATCTAAATCTGGAATCTCTTCACGCTTAGCAAGACCTAATGGATCTAATTTAGCTTTTTGATGTCCGCGATTACGATAAGCAGCAATAAGTTGTAAAACGCCAATTTGACGACGCTCATGCTCAGTACTTACAGTACTTTGTACAACAGGTTGAACACGATTAGCATTACGTCCTAGTAATAGGAATTGCTCACGCACAGCGCTGTGTGGTTGGTCACCCTTTGGATATTTATCGAAATATTGGCGCCAGTCCTCAGCTACAGAGGTTGGGGAAGTCAGGTACTGCTCGTAAAGTTCTTCAATATACGCTGCACTATCAGCGGAAAGTTCAGTGTCAAGACGCAATGCGTCAGCAACTTCTTGCATTTGTGGACCCATTTCCTATTGCAAAAAATATTACAGGCTGCCTTTTAAGCACACCCATGATGCATAATGCCAAATTGGTAAAAAAGGCATTACTTACCCAACAGGTCTCTAAGACCATGGGGCGTCATACTACCTAGAGAGAAAACTCCATAGGTAATTAATGAATCACAACGCCCTCAATGGCATCATCACTCACCTTATACTCGATTAAAACCGAGCAATTTTTTGCAAATCTTTTTAGAAAAATTAACTTTAAAATTAACTTTTCTAAAATGACTTTAACCATAAAAATTAAGCACAGATCTAAGATCGTGCTACTTAAATTAATTTCACTACTATACGCTTTTTTCACCTATAACTTTGTGGCAAATCGTATCATGTTCTTAAACAACGATTGATTTTTTTGACACATACCACCTATAAATTGGCGAAATACATAAGCGATTTTATCTTTTAATATATGGTGCAATATATAAAATCCTCGCTCTTTTCGACCAAAGTCTAAAGTTTACATTATAAAATTAAAAAAAAACGCACATCAAGGATGCGCGTTTTCTATTTGTGCAGAATTAACCCGCTTGATCTAATAGCATGTTACGGATGTGACCGATTGCTTTAGTAGGGTTTAGACCTTTAGGACATACTGACACACAGTTCATAATACCTTTACAACGGAACAAACTGAATGGATCGTCAAGACGAGCCAAACGGTCTGCAGTAGCAGTATCACGAGAGTCGATGATAAAACGGTATGCATTTAACAATGCTGAAGGACCCAAGAATTTATCAGGGTTCCACCAGAATGATGGGCATGAAGTTGAACAACACGCACAAAGAATACATTCATACAAACCATTTAAGTGTTCACGCTCTTCAGGAGACTGTAAACGCTCTTTAGGTGGAGCTGGTTGGTTATTGATCAAGAATGGCTGAATTTTGTCATATTGATCATAGAATTGGTTCATATCAACAACCAAATCTTTAACAACCGGCAAACCTGGTAATGGACGAATTACAATTTTCTCAGGCAGGTCATTTAAATTCCATAAACAAGCCAAACCATTTTTACCATTAATGTTTACACCATCCGAACCACAAATACCTTCACGGCATGAACGACGGAACGTTAATGATTCATCTTGAACCTTCAAAGCAAGTAATGCATCAAGCAACATACGGTGCTTATCAGTCAATTCAAGCTTGAAAGTTTGCATGTACGGCGCTTTATCCTTATCAGGATCATAGCGGTAGATTTCGAATGTACGAGTACCTCTACTCATCTTTATACTCCCGATTAGAATGTACGTGGTGCTGGTGGAATTGCATCAACAGTCAACGGTTTGAAGCGCACAGGCTTATATTCCAAACGATTGTCTGATGAATACCATAAAGTATGCTTCATCCACTCATCATCACGGCGACCGTATGAATAAGTTGGGTGATCAGCTGGCAATTCATAGTCAACTACAGTATGCGCACCACGACACTCTTTACGCGCAGCAGCTGAAATTAATGTAGCTTTTGCAACTTCATATAAGTTTTCAACTTCAAGCGCTTCAACACGTGCAGTGTTAAATACTTTAGATTTATCTTTCAAATGAATGTTGCGCACACGTGGCTCAAGAGCAAGAATCTCTTTAACACCTTTATCAAGCAAAGCTTGAGTACGGAATACACCAGCGTGGTCTTGAACGATATCACGAATCGCATCAGCAACTTCTTGTGCATTTTCGCCAGAAGTTGATTCATCCAATTTACGTACGCGATCTAAAGTTTGCTCTAATACGTTTGTTGGAAGTGGTGCATATTCATCACCATGATGCTTAGTTACGTAGTCGATAATGTGCTCACCAGCAGCTTTACCAAATACAACCAAGTCAAGAAGTGAGTTAGTACCTAAACGGTTTGCACCATGTACTGATACACAAGAACATTCACCAATTGCATAGAAACCTTTTACAGGTTTAGTGTAATTGTCTGTACCTGCTTCAGGTAAGCACACTTGACCATGCATATTTGTAGGAATACCACCCATTTGATAATGGATTGTTGGTACTACAGGAATTGGTTCTTTAGTAATGTCAACGTTCGCGAATTTTTTACCAATCTCAAATACAGATGGTAAACGCTTCATGATTGTGTCAGCGCCCAAGTGAGTCATATCTAGTAAGATATAATCACCTTTTGGACCACAACCACGACCCTCTTTAATTTCTTGGTCCATAGAACGTGATACGAAGTCACGTGGAGCCAAGTCTTTTAAAGTTGGTGCGTAACGTTCCATGAACGGTTCGCCGTCTTTGTTACGAAGGATTGCACCTTCACCACGACAACCTTCAGTTAACAATACGCCTGCGCCCGCAACACCCGTAGGGTGGAATTGCCAGAATTCCATATCTTGTAATGGAATACCAGCACGAGCAGCCATACCAAGACCGTCACCAGTATTGATATAAGCATTTGTTGATGCACGGTAAACACGACCAGCACCACCGGTCGCAAACAATGTCGCTTTTGCTTGGAATACTGCGATATTACCAGTTTCTTGGTCAATAGCTGTTACACCAAGAACATCACCTGCTTCGTTACGGATCAAATCAAGCGCGATCCATTCAACGAAGAACTGAGTACCCATTTTCACGTTGCTTTGATAAAGCGTGTGTAATAATGCGTGACCAGTACGGTCAGCAGCAGCACAAGCACGTGGAACTGGTTTATCACCATAGTTCGCAGAGTGGCCACCGAACGGACGCTGGTAAATTGTACCATCAGCGTTACGGTCAAACGGCATACCCATGTGTTCAAGTTCATACACAACTTTTGGTGCTTCACGACACATAAATTCAATTGCGTCTTGGTCACCTAACCAGTCAGAACCTTTTACCGTATCGTAAAAGTGGAAATGCCAGTTATCTTCTTGCATGTTACCTAACGACGCACCGATACCGCCCTGAGCAGCAACTGTATGTGAACGTGTTGGGAAAACTTTAGTAAGTACTGCAACTTTCAAACCTGCTTGAGCAAGTTGGTAAGAAGCACGCATACCAGAACCACCACCACCAACGATAACTGCATCGAAAGTGAGGTTTTGAATATTTGAATAATCTTCTTTAGGGGTTATCGCGCCCATGATATCTTCCTATCAATTCGCCCAGAAAATCTGGATACCCCAGATTGCGTACACAAACACTGCAATAATGACAGCCGTCGTCAGTACAAGGCGTAAACCTTTCGCTGAAGGACCCATTTGACGAGTAGTGACATAGTCAGTGAAAACTTGCCACATACCAATCCATGCGTGTGCGATAAGCGATAAAATTGCCAATAAAGAAAAAATCTTCATTGGTAATGTCATCATGAAGCCAGCCCACTGTTGATAGTCAAATCCACCTTTGCAGAGAATCCAACCAAAAAGAACAACAGTATAAGCTGCTAATACAACCGCACTTACACGCTGGATAAACCAATCACGAGAACCTGAACCAGTTAAACCTGTAGCACTTTTCATTAGAACATAATCCATACAAAGGCTGCGATAATGGCTACCACAGATAAGATCAATGAAATTGTCGCTGCAATACGACCACTTTGCAGTTCTTCAGCAAAACCTAAATCTGCAAGTAAGTGCTTAACTCCAGCAATAAAGTGGAATATCAAGCCGGCTGCAAATACCCAAACAACGAAACGTACAAGGATATTTCCAAAAACGACATTTTTAACGTAGTCAAATCCTTCTGGTGAAGATAATGATTTATCTAGAATCCATAAGAGAACTGGTACTAATAAGAAAACGATGACACCTGATAAACGGTGTAAAATTGATGCAATAGCCACGGGTGAGCGTAAATTTACCGCTAACACCTGACCCATGGACAAATTGACAGGTCTGTTGCTTTTCACAGCGGGCATCCTGTAGGTAGAAACTCCGACCGGAGTTTGTTGAATTAATTCCAAGGAAAGCTGGCATTGTTAGGCAAGCACAGCTCATGCCTAACCTATAAACGACACTGAATTATAAAACGCGAAGTATCAAAATACAAACAATCCACTTTGCCATTTCAGCAAAAAACCATTAAATAAGAATCATTCAAAACAATATTACATTATTAGGTCAATAAAAAAACTATACCTATACACACCATGTCCTTGTTTAAAATAACTTTTTATTTAATTTCATTTTTTCTGAAATTTCTTTTAAATAAGCCGATTTTAGACTAAAGATAAAGTTATAAATTCCTCATATCAATAGAAAAATGATCGCAATACCCTCCTATTTTCAATGTGAGCCATATTTTAAATAAGTGAACAGACTTATATTTCACATAGATATTAAGCGATCTACACTAATTTTTCGAAAGTGAATTTCATTAAAAAACAGTTCTTATGATTTTAAACTCGTCTGATAAGCTATTTTTTATACAATTAAACTTAAAAAAAGAACAATATTCTTTGTTACAACTAAATAAAAATACAATTTTTTTTAAGTATAAATTTGAAATTACACCATGAGTTTTATGATTTTTTTAAGCAGATTGGCATTTTCTACCGCCTTATTATTCTAAATTGCAATTTATAAATTTGCTTACAATTGTACTCATCCTTCATTTTTTTTCTGCACGTTCATGTTGAATTGACTTATTATACCATCCCGATGCAGTGATTTTACTGACTTTTTTGCTCGGGTCTTGATGACTAACTCTCTGTGGGAACGTCATTTTTTATCCATAAGTATAATTGACAAAATTTCAGTACTCACTAATCTTATAGCAAATTTTGACACCGTCTGATTCGCACATGAGAACATTAGGATTTCGAGTCAGATCAACATTCACCAGGACAGGAGATCTATTGAATGTCTGAAGCAAATGGCAAAAAAGCCGTATTACATCTTGATGGCAAAGAAATTGGTTTACCAATCTACAGTGGCACTTTAGGTCCAGATGTAATTGATGTCAGCAGCATACTGAAAGAAGGTCATTTTACTTTCGATCCTGGTTTTATGGCGACAGCCGCATGCGAATCTAAAATTACTTTCATTGATGGTGACAAAGGTATTTTATTACACCGCGGCTACCCAATTGATCAGTTAGCAACTCAAGCAGACTACCTTGAAACTTGTTATTTATTATTAAATGGCGAGCTCCCAACTGCTGAACAGAAAGTTGAGTTTGATACGAAAGTACGTGCTCACACTATGGTTCACGATCAAGTTAGCCGTTTCTTCAATGGTTTCCGTCGTGATGCTCACCCAATGGCAATCATGGTTGGTGTTGTAGGTGCATTATCTGCGTTTTATCACAACAACCTAGATATTGAAGACATCAACCACCGTGAAATCACTGCAATTCGCTTAATTGCAAAAATTCCAACGCTTGCTGCTTGGAGTTACAAATACACAGTAGGCCAACCATTCATCTATCCACGTAACGATTTAAGTTATGCGGAAAACTTCTTACACATGATGTTTGCTACTCCTGCTGACCGTGATTACAAAGTTAATCCTGTTCTTGCTCGCGCAATGGATCGTATTTTCACGCTTCATGCTGACCACGAACAAAATGCTTCTACATCTACAGTACGTCTTGCTGGCTCTACTGGTGCAAACCCGTATGCATGTATCTCTGCTGGTATCTCTGCACTTTGGGGACCTGCTCACGGTGGTGCAAACGAAGCAGTTCTTAAGATGCTTGATGAAATCGGTAGCGTTGAAAACGTTGCAGAGTTCATGGAAAAAGTTAAACGCAAAGAAGTTAAGCTTATGGGCTTCGGTCACCGCGTTTACAAAAACTTCGACCCACGCGCTAAAGTAATGAAGCAAACTTGTGACGAAGTTCTTGAAGCTTTAGGCATCAACGATCCTCAATTAGCACTTGCTATGGAACTTGAGCGTATCGCATTGAACGACCCGTACTTCGTTGAGCGTAAACTTTACCCTAACGTAGACTTCTACTCAGGTATCATCCTTAAAGCGATTGGTATCCCAACAGAAATGTTTACTGTAATCTTCGCTCTTGCTCGTACAGTTGGTTGGATCAGTCACTGGTTAGAAATGCACAGCGGCCCTTACAAAATCGGTCGTCCTCGTCAGCTTTATACTGGTGAAACTCAACGCGACATCAAACGTTAATATTCGAAAGAAAATTAATGAAAAAAAGCTGCCTTCTGGCAGCTTTTTTATTTACGTCTTTTTCTACTCTAAACTTATTCTTCTTCATATATAGTTAACAAGTGATGGCTAATTCCATCTGCTCGCAACCAAGCCAACTCATAGCTCGCTTTAGCCAAAGCTAAAACACGTCTTTCAAACTCAACCCATATTGTTTTGACTTGAGACTCCGAAATGCCCAAACCACTCTCGTGTGCTAAATGTTTATTTTTTTCACATATTTTTAAGGCGTGATAAAGCTTACGGCCTTGGCTCGCCCCTTCCATTAATCGAACACGCTTACTTAAAATAAATCCCTCAACATGCTGTAAGTCTGCATGAGGCAGCATCGGTACTAAGATTTGATTCAATTGATCATCTAAACGCTTCCATACAGCCAAACGCTGCTCTGCCGTATAAGTGTTCCATTGAATCACCTCGTGGTTAAAACGGCGACAACCACGACAAACCTGATCACCAAAAACTGTTGAACAACGCCCTGCACATGGGGTGAGAGAGAGCGTTCGATGATCATTACTCAAAACAAACTCCTTAAATAAACCATATACTTTTTATGGTTTTCTCGCTTATTACAAATTTTCGCGCTAAAATATGCGCCTTAAATTTCTATCTTAATACATTTGGAGTTTTCCATGAACGCTACTGTAGAACAGCTTGCACCTGTAGAACAGCAAGCGACCGCAAGTTGGGTTGTTGCAGCACTATATCAATTTAAAGAAGTTCAAGATCCTGCCGATCTTCAACAACGTTTATTAGACTTAGTGAAAACAATTAACCTCTGTGGAACTCTGATTGTAGCAGGTGAAGGAATTAATGGTACTGTTGCTGGTGATCGCATAGCAATTGATACACTACATCAATTTTTGCTCAATGAAGGCTTTGGCGCTATGGAATACAAAGAATCCCATAGTTCTGACAAACCTTTCCGCAAAATGAAAATTAAACTTAAAGAAGAAATTGTGACTTTAGGTGTTGAGGTTAAACCTCGTGACTTAGTCGGTCACTACCTTGATCCTAAAGAGTGGAATGATTTAATCGCACGTGATGATGTAATTTTAATCGACACACGTAATGATTACGAATATAAAGCGGGTACATTTAAGGGCGCAATTGACCCTAAAACTGAAACATTCCGTGAGTTTCCAGAATACGTCAAGAAAGAATTAGAGCAACATAAAGACAAAAAAATTGCGATGTTCTGTACTGGTGGTATTCGCTGTGAAAAATCAACTTCTTTACTTCTTCAAGAAGGATTTAAAGAGGTTTACCATCTTAAAGGCGGTATCC
Organism: Acinetobacter sp. 809848; assembly: GCF_000581275.1. Classification (NCBI taxonomy): domain Bacteria; kingdom Pseudomonadati; phylum Pseudomonadota; class Gammaproteobacteria; order Moraxellales; family Moraxellaceae; genus Acinetobacter; species Acinetobacter sp. 809848. The sequence goes on along the minus strand of NZ_JEXG01000009.1, from coordinate 105,797 downwards.
TTAAGTACCTAGAAGAAACCCCTGCTGATGAAAGCTTATGGGAAGGTGAATGTTTCGTATTTGACGGACGTACTGCTGTAACTCATGGTGTAGAGGAAGGCGTAAATATTAAATGTCATGCTTGCGGCTGGCCTTTAACTCCTGAAGAGTCTGCTCTACCAAGTTACGAACACGGTGTTTCTTGCGTTTATTGCATCGACAAAACCACTGAAAAGCAAAAAGCTGGTTTCCGTATGCGCCAGTCACAAATTGCTGCTGCAAAGCGTAAACGCCTATAAAACTATAATATAGTTTTTAAAGGGCATTTAGATTTCTAACTGCCCTTTTTTATTTATACCACTAATTTTTTTACAATAAAAAACGCCCTAGAAAGGACGTTATTTATTATTTCTTCTAATAAGTTAATTTGGCGTATGATACATCAAGTATAATTCATTCAAATTATCTGGGATTTCTTCTGCCAGTTCATCCATTAACTGTCCATTACGACGGAAAGATTCCATCTGTGGATCTTCTTCATCAATTCCACTAAATACCATCATTGGTAAAGTTAAATCAATTAATTGTTCCTCATATTCAGCTGCAAACCATGCATCTTCATTTAAGAACATCGCATCAACAAATCCAACACTCCAGTCGCCTAAGCTAGACTCAACATCAGCTTCTTCAATTTCAAACGGAAATTCAATTCCATTTTCATTTGCTAAGTCTTGTCGAATTGATTCTAACCACGCTTTGATCTGCTGAATAATTTCGGCAGGAACTTTTTTATGGTTATTATCAAATAATTCATCTAACCAACGATCAAACTGAGGGCCTACTGCAATTGCACACAGAAAACCATGAGTTGCAGCGAAATCTAGACCATACTCATTGTGGTCTCCATCTAGATATTCACTTAATTGGTCTAAATCTAACGCACTCATTGTGTTACCTGACTATAAAAAAGAAATCTACGATAGCATAGCATCTAAGCTGACGATGCCCTATTCAGATTTGATTAGTCTTCATCATCAAGATCATCATCGTCTAAATCGTAATCAAAATCTTTTAACTCACGCTCTAAACGGCGTTGAGCCAATAGATCATCAATTAATCTACGTTTTTCTAATGATTCTTTCGCAGTGATTTTGCCTGATGACTCATCAAAACCGACATCATCATCATCACCGTAGTTATCATCTAATTCAAAATCTGTAGAAGACACTAAAACTACCTCTAATGAAAAAATGTGAATGGGTCTAGCCGCTATTTATCTTGGTTATTAAATCGTGTCAAGTTTTATTTATATTTTTTTCATTAAACTGCATATTTGTACTTTTTTTCGCCCAAAAAATTGTGTATTTATAAAGCTGAACTATTTTTTTGATCAAAAAAAAATTCTATGATTTTTTCGATGATTTAAGCTTGAAAAAAATGATTTTATCCCAATATTCAAAAAACAGACGTGAATTCAAAGATATTTTTTATTTAACGGTTACTGATCAAAGCCAAAACATTTCAAGCAAATTGTGCTATCATGCACGGTTTTTCACTGCCACAGATTCAACAAAGAGTAAGCAAAGATGAGCGATATGCATTCCCCTACTTCTCAAGTAGCGGCTCTGATTAGCCGAGGCAAAGAACAAGGTTACTTAACTTACGCTGAGGTTAACGATCATCTGCCGGACTCGATTACTGAAAGCGAACAGATTGAAGACATTATTCAAATGCTTCAAGACGTTGGTATTCCTGTACACGAGCGTGCACCTGAATCTGACGATACCATGTTCGGTGAGTCGGCTGACGCAACTGATGAGGTTGCTGAAGAAGAAGCTGCTGCCGTACTTGCATCGGTTGAAAATGAGCCTGGGCGTACGACAGATCCTGTACGTATGTACATGCGTGAAATGGGTACAGTTGAACTGTTAACCCGTGAAGGTGAAATCAGCATTGCCAAACGTATTGAAGAAGGTATCCGTGATGTCCTTAATTCAATTGCTTACTGGCCAAATGCTGTTGAAGTTGTATTAAAAGAATATAATGATTTTTTAACTGGCGAACGCCGTCTTGCAGATATTTTATCAGGCTACCTCGATCCTGAAACTGATGAAGATATTCCAGAAGTTTTAGAAGAAGTTGAAGAACTTGAAGAAGAAGACGAATCATCTTCAAAATCAACGAAAGAAGTTAAGCTTGATGATGACGATGAAGAAGAAGAGTCTGAAGGTGATGATGACTCTGAAGGCGATTCAGGTCCAGACCCTGAGGTTGCAAAAGTTCGTTTTACTGAACTAGAAGCTGCTTGGGCTAAAACAAAAGCTGTTGTTGAAAAACATGGTCGTAACAGTCCAGAGGCTGAAGAAGCTTTAGAAGCTTTAGCTACTGTGTTCATGATGTTTAAATTTACACCACGTTTATTTGACATCATCTCTGAAATGATTCGTGGTACCCATGAGCAAATTCGTGCCAATGAACGTGAAATCATGCGTTATGCAGTACGTCGTGGCCGTATGGACCGTACTCAATTCCGTACATCTTTCCCTAAACAAGAATCTAATCCAGCTTGGTTAGATGAACAAATTGCTAAAGCACCTGCTGAAATCAAGGCGCATTTAGAAAAAGTTCGTCCAGATGTTTTAGCATTCCAACAAAAGATTGCAGATATTGAGAAAGAGCTTAGTTTAAGCGTTGCTGAAATTAAAGATATCTCTAAACGTATGGCGATTGGCGAAGCGAAAGCACGTCGCGCTAAGAAAGAAATGGTAGAAGCCAACCTCCGTTTGGTAATCTCGATTGCGAAGAAATATACCAACCGTGGTTTACAGTTCCTTGACTTGATTCAAGAAGGGAACATTGGTTTGATGAAAGCTGTAGACAAGTTTGAATACCGTCGTGGTTATAAATTCTCGACTTATGCAACTTGGTGGATTCGTCAGGCGATTACTCGTTCGATTGCCGATCAGGCTCGTACAATCCGTATTCCAGTACACATGATTGAAACGATTAACAAGATCAACCGTGTATCTCGTCAATTGTTACAAGAAATGGGCCGTGAACCAACACCTGAAGAATTAGGTGAACGTTTAGAAATGGATGAAGTTAAGGTTCGTAAAGTACTTAAAATTGCTAAAGAACCGATTTCGATGGAAACACCTATTGGTGATGATGAAGATTCACATCTTGGGGATTTCATTGAAGATCAAAACATCACTTCTCCAATTGATGCTGCGACTTCAGAAGGCTTAAAAGAAGCAACTCGTGAAGTATTGGAAAACTTAACTGAACGTGAAGCAAAAGTATTGAAGATGCGTTTTGGTATTGATATGCCAACCGATCACACACTTGAAGAAGTTGGTAAACAATTTGACGTAACACGTGAACGTATCCGTCAGATTGAAGCGAAAGCATTGCGTAAATTACGCCACCCTTCTCGTTCTGAACATTTACGTTCTTTCTTGGAAAATGACTAAGTTTTGAAAGCTTGAAATTTCAAAACCAAGCCCCATTTAATAGAAAGAGCTATAAACGCCTGCGATAATGCAGGCGTTTCAAATCATGAGGTAACTTATGTTAGACCGCACTCCATCTCGCGAACTACAAGAACATCTTTGGGTATTTCCGATGGATTATCCAATTAAACTTATTGGCGATGCGGGTGAAGAATTACGTGTTGCTGTAGTCGATATTTTGGTAAAACATTTTCCAGACTTCGACCACTCAACATTAAAAGTTCAAGAATCTCGCACCGGCAAGTATCATTCTTTAACAGCACAATTGCGCTTTGAAGAATTGGAACAAGTTCATGCACTTTATGCTGACTTGGCTGCTTGTCCGCAGATTAGAACTGCGCTTTAATTTTAAGTTCTTCAATCAATACCACAGTCAGGCATTCTTACTGTGGTATTTTTTTTGGAAATTTTAAAAACTTCCTACCACGAAAAACCTTACAAATATTTAGAATTCCTTTTATAAAATCCTTTAAAATTACAAGATTTTCGGCTTTTATCTAGTAGATATTAACTGGGCGCCGCATAAACTAATTATAGGAAGAGATTGTGATGAGCCTTGATAAACCCAACTTAATCATTCGGCAATGGAACGATTTACAAGATTATCAAAGCAAGTTTGAAACCATGAAACTCTTAACAAATGAGCGAGATCAAGATACGCCTGATGAGTTATGGTTACTTCAACATCATAATGTTTTAACTCAAGGTCAAGCTGGTAAACCTGAACACATCTTAATTTCATCAGATATTCCTGTAGTGCAAACTGACCGTGGTGGACAAGTGACTTGGCATGGACCTGGTCAACTTGTTGCTTACTTCATGTTTGATCTTAATCGTCTAAAATGGAACGTACGAACATTGGTCAGTTTTGCTGAACAATTCATGATAGATGTTTTAAAAAAATACGGAATTGAAGCGTATGCTAAGCCTGATGCTCCAGGAGTATATGTCGATGGCCGTAAGATTGGTTCCTTAGGTTTTAAAATTCGTCGTGGTCGTAGCTACCATGGGTTAGCGCTAAATCTGGACTGTGCCCTAGATGGGTTCCAGACGATCAATCCTTGTGGCTACGCTGGTTTAGAAATGGTGCGTATACAAGATTTGGTGACTCCTTATCCATCATTCACTCAACTTTGCCAAGACTTTATTGAGTATATTAAGAACACTGGATACTTTAATGACCCAGAAGTCAAAACTGAATAAATCGCTTTGCGATGAAATAAAAATGGATTAGAGTAATTACTCTAAATTTGCTTTTGCATAATTTTAACAAGGGATACGCGAGTGATTTCGACAAAAGCTGTAAAGCCTACTCTGCAACTTGCCTACGTTAAGCTCATGATGGATGTTGTTGGTCGTGGCTTAGTCATGGCAAGTCAAGTGGACACTGAAATACAAGAGGAAGTATCTAAATTTCCTGTTCACTTTGTACTTTCAATGAATGTTTTCCCAAATGGACCAGCATTTTTTGCTCGAGTCACAGAAGACAAACAGTTAGAGCTACTCAAAAGAGCTGAAAGAAAGCCAGACTTAACTATTACATTCAAACATGTAACTCATGCCTTTTTAGTATTTTCTTTTCAAGAAAGTACTGCCCAAGCATTTGCTAATGACCGAATGATTGCTGATGGCGATGTATCTGCTGCCATTCGCTTAGTACGCTGTCTAAATAAAATGGAATCTCTCATTTTACCTAAATTGGTTGCGTCTCTTGCAGTCAAAGAATACCCAACCGAACTCACCCTAAAAGAAAAATTCAACGAAGCTGCAAATATTTACTTAAAAGTAGCTAAGTCCTATTTCAAGCGGAGCGCATAACATGGCTAAACCATATTACGAATTCTTTTGTCCTGTAAAAGTCATTGCCGGTAATGCTGCGTTAGAACATATTCCGTTTGAACTTGCGACTTTAGGTGCAAAACGTCCGCTCATCATTACAGATAAAGGTGTGCGCGCAAATGGCCTACTCAACCCGATTGAAGCTGCGTTCAGTACGACTGATGCTGTCATTGGTCATGTGTTTGATGATGTTCCACCAGACTCAAGTTTAGAAGTCGTTCGTCTTGCCGCAGAAGCTTATCGCAAGAATAAATGCGATGCGATTATTGCTGTAGGCGGTGGTTCAGTTATCGATACTTCTAAAGCAACTAACATTTTAGTGTCTGAAGGTGGAGATGACTTACTTCAATATTCTGGTGCACACAACCTACCAAAACCATTAAAACCATTTTTCGTAATTCCGACTACATCAGGTACGGGATCTGAAGTGACTATGGTTGCCGTGGTTTCAGATACGCAAAAGAATGTTAAATTGGCATTTGCCTCTTATTACTTAATGCCACATGCAGCGATTTTAGATCCGCGCATGACACTTACATTGCCACCTCATTTAACTGCAATGACAGGTATGGATGCCTTAACACATTGTGTTGAAGCCTATACATGTATGGCTGCCAATCCACTTAGCGATGCTTATGCAAGTGCTGGAATTAAAAAGATTAGTGAAAACCTATTTAATGTCCTAGAAAACCCAAATGACTCACAAGGTCGTTTAGAACTAGCACAAGCCTCTACAATGGCAGGTATTGCATTCTCTAACTCAATGGTAGGCCTTGTACATTCTTTAGGTCATGCTTTAGGTGCTGTTGCTCACCTGCCCCACGGTTTATGTATGAATTTATTCTTACCATATGTGCTTGAATATAATAAGCAGGTAAATGGCCAGAAAATTGGTGAATTACTATTGCCATTAGCTGGTGCTGATATCTATGCACAAACTCCAGCAACTCAACGTGCAGACAGAGCGATTGCAACAATTTTAGCGATGCGTGATCGTTTATTTACCTTAACCAAGTTACCACGTACTTTACGTGAAACTGGCAAAGTAACGGAAGCACAGCTCGATGAAGTTGCAGAAAAAGCACTAAATGACGGCTCAATTATTTACAACCCTAAAGAAGCAAGCCTAAAAGATATCCGAGAGATCTTACAAAAGGCATGGTAATTCGATAGGTTAAACTCGAGACTTAAATCTAAAGACCTGATTTTTATATAAAATCAGGTCTTTTTTATCACTATGAATTTTTATTCATCTTTTTATTTGGAAATATGGCAAAAAATTTGCTAAAAAATCGATGAAAGTACTGACAATTTGCATCAATTTAGGATAGATTGGCGCACTTTATCTTTTTCTGTAGGGGGGATCGTTCGTCTCAAACGATCCTTAACACCAAGCTGATCCTTGATCAACGATTATGAGGATAACGCCGTTGACAAATTTATCTGGGACTAAACCAACAGCTAAACTTCAAAAGAATCTTGTGCTTTGGCACATTATTATTATTGGTTTAGCTTATATTCAGCCATTAACGTTATTCGATACTTTTGGTTTAGTATCAGAGCGAAGTGGCGGTCATGTACCAACTTCCTACATCTTTGCATTAGTCGCAATTTTATTAACATCGATCAGTTATGGACATATGATTAAGCGCTACCCTTCTTCTGGGTCAGCTTATACGTATGCTCAAAAATCAATTCACCCTAATGTTGGTTTTATGGTGGGTTGGTCTTCTTGGTTAGACTATTTACTGTCACCGCTTGTTAATATTATTTTGGCAGATATTTATCTAAGAGCTCTTTTTCCAGAGGTAAATAACTGGTTATGGGTGATTGGTTTAACCACCCTAATGACTGTTATTAACTTATTTGGTGCACGATTTGTCGCACGCTTTAACAGTACAATCGTTATTATTCAGCTTGGCGTAATTTTTTATTTCGTTTATCAGGTATACATTTTACTCACTCAAGGTGTATATGCAGATGGAACTTTAAATCCAGATAAAGCTGCCTTGTGGTCATTAACTCCTTTTTGGAACGACATGACATCCGTAAGTGCTTTAATTGCTGGTGCAACTGTACTCTGCTTCTCTTTCACAGGGTTTGATGCCTTATCTTCTCTTGCTGAAGAAACAAAAGATGCAGAGAAAACGCTTCCAAAAGCTATTTTTACGACAGCATTACTTGCAGGTATTATTTTCATTGTAAGTACTTACTTCATCCAATTATATTTCCCTAGTAACCCAAATACTTATTTTAATCCTCTCGATGAATCACAGCCTGTAATGGTTGCTGCGATTGGTAGTATTGCATTTAAAACTTTGGTTTTATATTTTGCTGTAGTTGCTGTTATGGCATCAGGTATTTCTGCTCATGCAGGTGTATCTCGTTTAATGTATGTAATGGGACGTGACGGCGTAATCAATAAGAAATTATTTGGTCACATTAGTCCAAAATTGCATACTCCAACTTACAACATTCTTATTGTGGGTGTAGTTGCTTTATCTGCTGGTTTCTTAGATCTTGAGCATATTGTCAACTTGATTAGTTTTGGTGCTTTAACCGCTTTTAGTTTTGTTAACTTCTCTGTTATTTCTCGCTATGCATTAAGAGATGGCAAGAATAAAACGTTTAAAGACATCATCAATTATATTGTTATACCAACACTTGGTTTTGCCAGTGTGTTCATGATGTGGCTTGAGATTGATAAGCTTGCCTTACAAATTGGCTTAGCTTGGGCCGTTATTGGTGTAGGTTATTTGGCCTACAAAACCAAAGGCTTTAAATATAATGCTCCGCAGCATAATGAACATGAATAATAAAAAAGGCGCTTAAAGCGCCTTTTTTATGGTCAAATTGTCAAATTAACCAAAAATTTTGTTCACAATCTTTTGTACACGTTGAGCATAAAGCTTCGCTGTTTCAAGGTCGCCAGTAGGAACTTCCTCTACACTCGCATCAGAAGGTGATTGAACCAAAAGCCCAACTGAACCGCCTAAGTTATTTATATCTTCGCGTGTTGCATCTTTTGTATTCGCTGGTAATAAACCAAGGCTCACCCAAATTCCACCATGCTGCGAAGCTAAAGTTTGTAATTGAATAAGAGTAACCTGCTTATCTCCATTTAAGCTCGCGCTGTTTGTAAAACCTGCAAATACTTTATCTTGCCAACCACGTGTAAACCAAACTTTCGAAGTTGCATCAGCAAACTTTTTAAACTGCCATGGTGCTGTGCCCATATAAGTCGGAGCACCAAAAACAATCCCCTTCGCATCATTTAATGTCTGCCAATCTTGATCAGTAATATTACCTTCTTGATCAATTTGGATGAGCTGAGCATTAATTTCGTTTGCAAACGTTTCAGCCACGACTTTAGTGTGGCCATAACCAGAGAAATATACAACCGCGATATTAGAGTTAGACATGGGAGCAAACCTTTGTTTTATTAAATTCTACTTTATGATATATTTTAGAAACTAGGTGTCAATTAGTTACTAACTGGTAACTATGGTAATTTTTTAAGAAATTAGCAGGTAAAAAGTATGAATGAATGTCTAAAATATAATGTTTTTCAACAACATTGCCCTGCTCGTTTATTTTTTGAAAAAATTGCAGATAAATGGGTTTTATTGATTTTAAATGTGCTTGAAGAGGAAACTCAGCACTTCAATTTGCTCAAAAAGAATATACAAGGCATCTCTCCTAAAGTCTTATCACAAAAACTAAAGATGCTAGAAAGAGATGGTTTTATTGAGCGTAAAATTCAGAATACGTCTCCTATTCGTGTTGATTACTCACTCACTTCTCTGGGGCAAAATGTCGCTTCAATGGCGTTCCAATTAAAAGAATGGGCTGAAACCAATATTGAACAGGTTTTAGCAGCCCAAATGACTTATGACGAAAAAGTGCTAGAGCAAGCTTAACTCATGCTTCCCTTAAAATTTTATTGAGCTTAATTGATTAGGCTTTTTTCTTAGCTGAAGGGCTGCTCAACTTAATTAATTTTAATCGGCTCAGGTGGTGCACTTATTTTAAATTGGATAGTTAAAGGTTCACATTGCTTTAACTCTTGATCATTCTTCAAATAAGTGCTTTCTAGACCATATTTCCAAGTACCATTCATGACGTCAAATGCTGGATAATTGACAATAAAAGTTTTGGTTTCATCTGGTAGATATTCGTAAGTTTGAATCTCTTTACACTCATTTTCTGGATAGGAGCGCTTCGTGTTTCCAAGTAAATAGAGCTCTAAAGGCACATAACACGCAGGTTGTTTTTCTTGTATTTTCTCTAATCCCTTATTAGTTTGAGTAATCTTCAAAGCAATTGTGCCATTTAGAGTTAACTGCTGTGCATATTTAAAAACAGTTTCTTTTTCTATGGGTTCACGCGTTACATTATTGAGAAACTGTAGTTTGCGATGTAAGCCATTACAGTCATCTTCAACAGGTGCAGGCAACCAAATTTCATTATCTTTTGAGTCGCCTTTCTCACCATCGGCTGGTGTTTCAAAATCACCCGGTTTACCAGGTTTAGTCGGATATCCTGATCCCCCTAAACTTGCACCACCTGCGAATAAATCCTCTCCACAAGCGGTTAAAAGACCACTTGTCAAAATAAAGCTTATGGATATTATTAATTTTTTATAAGTTGTTTTCGTCATATTGATAAGCTCCGAAACGGAAAGTTTTAGTTGCACCCTCTTTTCCTTCATCTAGTGCACAACGTTCAATAGCTAATTTAAGTACTTGTAGTGATAAATCTTCCCATAAGCGCAAACTTGCTTCTTTGAGTAAAGTAATCGATTCATCTGTTAGTTCATCAGCAAAAATTGCTTGTTCTAAATAGGGTTCTTTTTCTGGCTGAAATAAATTATGAACTCCAGCAGCTAAATGTGCTTCTAAATTACTCGTTAATAATTTTCGAACCTCAAATTGCTCTACATCAGGCATAAAACTACGCTGCTGCAACATCACAAGGCCATCTTTTTCTTTCACAATATTTAGGCGTTCGAGTTCATTCAAAATAGATCTTGGATGCTTTTCAGTTGAGACTTTCTTTACTAAATTTTCAAAACTAACCTGATCATTACTTACAAATGGAATTTTTTCTGCCAATCCCTCTGCAAGCCACAAACCAATCACCCGAGCAGGAACACTTACTGGCTCTGCTACTTTTGCCTCTGTTAAAGGCTGACCAGCCTGCATCGCCTTTTTAAATGCATTCACGTCTTTGCGATGTAACCCTGAAAGTAAACTGACTGCTGAATCAGTTGGCTTTTGCTCTATACGCTCTAGCTCACTTAAAGCTTGTTGGTAGAAAACAGGTTTTAAAGCAGTTACAAAGTCGTTATATCCCACTCCTGAACGAATTAACCATTGCGTCAGGTATTCCATTAACATTAATACCTGCTTTTGATTAAGTTCTGCATTGTTCGTTTGGAGTGTGGTCATAGAGTAACAATTTTCCTTCATATTTGAAAAACAGTATGGGCCGAGCAATTGTCACACTGAACGGTTTAAGATGCAATTTTCATTCTTAGACCTCTTTGGGAAACCGATCTACATAATGATTTGGTGCATTAAAATGGGTAAAAGAAATACTAATTGAGACATCCAAACTTTCTACGCTATGCCACCAACCAATCGGGATGAATAGAGCTTCCCCTGCATTCAAAATACATTCAACAGGAGTAATTGATTTTGCTAAAGGATATTTTTCAAAATCAATTTTATTTGCATCACTCAACTCACTAAATACCCAATGATCGTTATATAGATGAGGAACTTGCAATGCAGGAATTAAAGTTACTTTTTTGCTCCCATAAATTTGAACTAACATATTATTCGTTAAATCATGATGTAAAGGTGTAAATGTTCCTTTAGGTCCAAACCATAAAAAACTACGGTCATCCTTTAAAGCCAAATCACAGTAACCATCTGCAAAATCCTCTATATCTGAAAATAATTCTTGAAGCATCTGATGACTATTTGATGCATTATTTGCAGTCATATAAAAATCGTTACTAGCATCAACTGACATAACTTTTGATACAAACTCTGCCATCTTCATTTTTTGTTTTAATGATGGAGAATGTCTTTCAAACTGTTCATCTAAATTTCTATTCATCTGAACTTCAACTAAATGATGGCCAAATTTAGAAGCAAAATATTGCGGAGACCATTTGTGCAAAGCTGGCCAATGTTCTATTCCTTTTTTTAAAATCACAGGGCGATGTTGACTATAGTAATCCTTTATAAAACCAGAGAACCGTGGAGCAGTAATTGAAGGAATTTCTTTACTATAGTCAGAGTTTAGCTGTGCTAATTGATCTACAGTTTCTATTAACCATTCACGTTTTTTAAGTTGATGATGCTTTTTCTTCAAAATTTTATATAACTTATTATTTTCTAAATTATTTAAATATTCTTTTACTTTTAAACCATCATGCCCCTGCTCTATTAATATTTTTATAATTTCCGCAGTCGTTACCTCATTTAAAACTTGTTCAATTATCCACTCTTGATCGTGATCAGATAAAGTCTGAAATTTCAAATCATTCATTTCAAACTTTGGTTCAAATCCATTTGCTTTTAATACATCGACTAATTGTTCAACTCCACACCCTTTTTCTAAGTTTTCTTCAAGCCAGTTTTTCCACTCTAATGGCAACTGGTCAAACCATTTTTGGCTTTGTTCGAATATTTCAATTTGATTATAAGCTGCCATGTTGAACCTTTTTTCAAATTTGATCTTTACAACTGCATTATAATTGATCTATTTTAAAAATGTTAAATTTTCACATTTTTAATAAGAAAAGGGTTCATGTGATGAATAACATACTAAAAGGAAGCAGCATTGCTTTGATTTTTATAGCTTTAAGTGGTTGCGGATCTGATGATAACGATTCGGAACCGACACCGACACCGACACCGACACCGACACCGACACCAACACCAACACCAACACCAACACCAACACCAACACCAACACCAACACCAACACCAACACCAACACCAACAAGTGTAGTGGATCGCTTTGTTGGAAGTTGGTTAGCAGGCAAAGGAGGTTGTATTAACGGCTCTGCTCTAAAAATGAATGTCATTAAGGTTTCTGATAACAGCTTGCGATTTGCCAGTGAAACAGTACGTTATGAGAATGAATCGAACTGTACAGGTAACATTGTTGCAAGTTACCGCCAAGCTGAAGATTTTAGTCTGGTTTCAAATATTGGAGCACCTCAGACAGTACAAACCTCAAGCTATAACAAAGTAGATTGGCAGCTTGTAGTAGCAGGAAAGCTAACGCAGAAACAGCCAGCTATTCTAGGGTTTAAAAATGCAAACCAATTCTGTCTAGTTCCTACAGATGAACCAAATGCGATACATAATTATTTGCAGCAAGCAAACTTTGATCTCACAAATACCTGCTTCACAAAAACAACTCCACCAGCAAGCATGCAAAAGCCAAGTCAAGTATTGGCAACAGCAAGTTTTAGACTAGGAGATAATAAGGAATCTTGGGCAGACGTATTAAGTCAACTTAATGATCAAGGACGCCAAGGCTACGCTCTTCTCACCCCATCTGTAAGATTAGATAATCCGGATGGAAGCTTTGCGCTGTATAAAAATTTATATGTTAAAAACAATAAATCCACTGACACATACACCTATAAAACAGTTGATGTTAAAACTAATTCAGTAGCAAACCGTTATTTACTATGGGTGAATGAGTTAAATAAACAAGGTAGCTTAGGCTATATATATAAGCTTTCATTTGGCGAGGTTACATCTGATACAGATAAATATTTATTTGTGAAAAATGATAAGAAACCTGCAACCTATTCGTACTCTAATCGCTTCTTAACCAACACTTCTCGCACAAGTATTCTAAATGCCTTCAATGAACTTGGTGCACAAGGTTGTAAGCTAATTTACGCAAACTCAGAATTCACTAATAATGGCACAACGAATGGAACCTTCTATGTACCTACTTGCGTAAATAGCAGTACCCATAACGGAACCTATGCATATCGTTATTTTGAAGTTCCACAACATATTCCTTTCAACAAGGATGATGCAATTAAACTTGAAAAACTTCTTAAAGAACAAGCGGCTGAAGGTTACAGATTAGTCGACGCGAACAATAACCTAGGCTTCTTTAATATTGATGGTTATCTATTTGAGCGCGACAGTGAAAATACAGGACCTATTGAATATAAAGTATTTATTGAAGATGCTGCATCCGAAACAGATGAGCCTTATATCTTTGAAAATCGGATTCAAGACCAAGGTACTTTAGGCTGGTTCTTTGCAGTTCGACTTGGATCGGTCTATACTAACTCACCAACAAATTATGATTTAGCAAGTGGTGTTGTTTTCCCTAAATAAGACATCTAAAAAACAAATAAGGCCACAACTGTGGCCTTATTTTTATTTAAAAATTATTAACTTATCCTAAGTTTTTAAAACCCTGCTGACGCCATGCTTCATAAACAATCACAGCCGTTGCATTAGATAAATTTAAACTTCTTGAGTTTTCCGCCATCGGCAAACGAATCCACTGTTCTTGTGGGAACATCAAGCGAACATGCTCAGGCAAACCGCGTGTTTCTGGTCCCATCAGTAAAGCCACAGGTCGATTCAAATCAACTGTATGCGGAGTTGCAGAACCTTTAGTGGTGAGTGGAAAAATATGCTCAACCCCTTTAGCTTTCAGGTCAGCAAGGCAAAGTTCTATGTTGTCCCAAATTTGCATACGTGCCCATTCATGATAATCAAGGCCTGCTCGTTTGAGCTTTTTATCATCTAATTCAAAACCTAAAGGCTTGACCAAATGTAACTGTGCACCAGTATTAGCACATAAACGAATGATATTGCCTGTATTGGCAGGAATTTCAGGCTCGTATAGGACAACATGAATCACAAATTTTCTCGACTTTAATAACCAGCAATAAACTCAAATGAACTTATTGCCATTTTAACTGTTCACGTAAATTCACCACTTCACCAATAATGGTTAAAGTCGGTGCTACGATATGATGTTCAGACACTTTTGTTGCGATATCAGCTAATGTTCCAACTACAACTTTCTGGTCTGGTGTGGTTCCTTTAGAGATTAAAGCTACCGGCATATCAGCACGTTGACCATGAGCAATAAGTTGCTCACAAATGCGTTCTAAACCAACTAGCCCCATATATAAAACCAAAGTTTGATTTTCATAAACCAACTCATTCCAAGGAAGTTCAGGTGAACCTTCCTTTAAATGCCCAGTCAAGAAACGAACACTTTGTGCATAATCACGATGTGTTAATGGGATACCCGCATAAGCTGAACAGCCTGATGCTGCTGTTATACCAGGTACAACTTGGAAAGTGACATTCGCCTCAACGAGCTCTTGAATCTCTTCACCACCACGTCCAAAGATAAATGGATCACCACCCTTTAAACGACAAACACGCTTTCCTTTTTGAGCATACTCAACCAGTAAAGCATTGATGCCATCTTGGGGAACGGAGTGATTTGAACGCGCTTTACCTACATAAATTTTAGTCGCATCACGACGGCAAAGCTCTAAAATGGGTGCAGAAACAAGACGATCATAAATCACAACATCAGCTTGCTGCATAAGACGTAATGCTTTTAGTGTCAGTAACTCTGGATCACCCGGTCCAGCACCTACCAAATAAACTTCACCCTTAGGTGCAGTCCATTCTGTTAAGGCTTGCTGAATCAAACCATTTGCAACTTCCAAATTGTCATTAAAAACCTGTTCTTTTAATGGGCTAGCATAGAGATTTTCCCAAAAAATCCGACGCTCATCTGGATTGGGAATTTTTTCTTTTACCTGCTTACGCCACTGACCAGAAAACTCAGCCAACTTACCCATGCCATGCGGAACTATTGTTTCTATTTGAGTACGAAGTTGTCTCGATAAAACTGGTGATGCACCATTTGAAGCGACAGAAATAATTAACGGAGAACGATCAATAATAGCTGGAACCATAAAGCGACAATGTGGAATATCATCAACACTATTGACCAATAAATTACGCGCTTCACATTGTTCAAAAACAGCTTTATTCACTTGCGCATCATTAGTTGCAGCAATCACTAATCGATATGGTGTATTTAATATTTTTTCAGCAAAGGACTCGGCAAAATACTCTCCGCCTGTCGTTTTGACTAACTGTAAAAGCTGCTCTTCAATTGCAGGAGCAATAATATCGATTACTGCTCCCGCTTTGGCTAAAAGGTTTGCTTTGCGCAATGCAATATGCCCACCACCTACAATCAGACAATGTTGCTGTTGCAACTTTAAAGAGATTGGAAAAATATCCACCTTAAACCTCTACATTAATCATCTGACTTGGATTAAGCAAAAAGCGTGCACAATTTAGATGCAAAGCTTAGTCAATAAACGTTGCACCACCCATATATGGGCGTAATACTTCTGGAATCTCGATAGAACCGTCTTCACGTTGGTAATTTTCCATTACAGCAAGCAAAGTACGTCCAACTGCCAGACCTGAACCATTTAGTGTATGCACCAATTCGGTCTTCTTTTGATCCATTCTGTAGCGTGCTTTCATGCGGCGTGCCTGAAAATCACCCATATTAGAGCAGCTAGAGATTTCACGATAAGTATTTTGGCTTGGAACCCAAACTTCTAAGTCGTAAGTCTTAGTTGCACCGAAGCCCATATCCCCACCACAAAGCAAAATTTTGCGGTATGGTAAACCTAGTGCCTGCAAAATGCCCTCAGCATGTGCAGTAAGCTCTTCAAGTGCTTGCATAGATGTTTCAGGTTTAACGATTTGCACCATCTCAACTTTATCAAATTGGTGCTGACGAATTAAACCACGGGTATCACGTCCATAAGAACCAGCTTCACTACGGAAACATGGCGTATGCGCTGCATATTTTAAAGGCAAACGTTCGGTATCAATAATCTCATCACGAACGAAGTTAGTAACTGGAACTTCTGCTGTAGGGATGAGGTAATATTCTTTTTCACCTTGAAGTTTGAATAAATCTTCTTCAAATTTTGGCAACTGACCAGTACCACGAAGTGAATCAGCATTGACCAAATAAGGCACGTAAGCTTCTGTATAGCCATTCTTTAAAGTATGGGTATCAAGCATAAACTGCGTTAATGCACGTTGTAGGCGTGCTAAAGAACCTTTCAGTACGCTAAAACGTGAACCAGTCAATTTAGTAGCTGTTTCAAACTCTAAACCACCCATCCACTCACCTAGGTCAGTATGATCTTTGATTTCAAAATCAAACTGACGAGGCGTACCCCATTTTGAGATTTCAACGTTATCATCTTCATCTTTACCAGCAGGAACAGACTCATCTGGTAAGTTAGGAATACTCAACGCTTTTTGTTCAATCTCGTTTTGTAA
This sequence comes from Acinetobacter sp. 809848, assembly GCF_000581275.1. NCBI lineage: Bacteria > Pseudomonadati > Pseudomonadota > Gammaproteobacteria > Moraxellales > Moraxellaceae > Acinetobacter > Acinetobacter sp. 809848. Next base: position 89,062 of record NZ_JEXG01000009.1, on the reverse strand, counting down.
CTCTGACAAAGCAACTTCAGCAGCTTTGATTTCGTCACCAATGGCTTGCATACGCGCCATGATTTCAGAAGCATCACCACCGGATTTTTTAATCTGACCCACTTGTTTTGCACCGGCATTACGTTCTGCCTGCAATTTTTCAGTTTTTGATTGCAAATCTTTACGGCGAGTTTCTAAAGAAGCCCATTCTTGAACATCTAATTGAACACCGCGTTTTGCCAAAGCCGCATTAACGGCTTCAATATTATTTCTGAGTAACTTAGGGTCGATCATAATCAATCATAATATGGGTAAAAAACTGGCTATAGTGTAAGGCCTTAACACTAAAAAATATAGTGATCATCTTCATAACGAATAGCTTTCACACAATTCTTAGAATAGATCACTTATTTTAAAAGTTATAGTTTGGCACACTTGGCAAATACTCAGGTTTAATGAACTTACCCGCTTCAAAATATGGCAGCGTTAATTCAGACATTCCCTCTGCATATGAAGCTAGCTCATAAATTGGATAGACAAATACAATGCCATTAGCGCCATAGTAAAAATTATCGCTTAGCTGAAGTTTTTCACGGCTAATATTATGTGCTTGAAGCCAATTTGTATTTGCTTCAAAAAGAGCATCAACCAACTGTTTTTCAACATCTGGCTGAATAAGTTCAGCAACAGTAATGTGCTTTTTATTTAATAAATCAAAATTTACAAATTCTTGATGAGACATGCCATGTGCAGCACCAGCTGAGTATGAATAAGTCTGTAATGCAAAGGTAGCAAGATTATAGTTTTGCCCTAAATAGCGAACATAAATTGCACTTTGACTTGAACTTGGTTCACCTTCAGGTACTTCAACTGGTTGATCGGCTAAATTTGCAAAAGCATTCGGATCTGCTTTCTTTATACGATTGGTGAAGTAATCATTAATCCATTTTTGATTGGTCTGTACTGTTTGAAAATCATACTCAGTACAACCATCTTCTAAGCAAACTTTTGATTTTGGCAATTTTACTGGGATTACTTTTGCTTGAATTACAGGAACACCAGCCTCTTTCGTTTCTTTAACTTTTGCAGTCGAAGCAGCCTGCTCTTCTTTGGCTGCCGACTTTGGTTGGCAACCAGTCACCATTGCCATTGCAGCCATTAATGGAAGAATACAAATAATTTTCTTATCGTAAAGTCGCATAATAATCCCCATGAATTTACTTCTAACACTATACAAAGCGTAAGAATAAGACGGGGTTAAAAAATGTATCTGTTTCTCTTATATAAAAAAAGCTACCTTTTACGGTAGCTTTTTTGAAGAGGCTTTAATTATTGGTCAATAACATCCGTACCCTTTGGCGGTGTAAAGTTAAAGACTGATGCCGGAATTGAAGCATTTACTTTAACGTTCTTAAAGCGTACATAGGTGGTTTGACCTAATGAGTCTTGTAATACCATAAGTGTAGGCGCTTTATTTGCTCCAAAGCTAATCGTTAAGCTTTGGAATGCCCCATCTTCTTTCTTAGGGAATAATGTGAAATAAAGTTTAGATTTATCAGGTTGTGTTACACGATAAGACTTCATGATTTGGTTGGTATTACCAGAGAGTAATAATGCTGGTGTATCTGCAACCTGATCATCTAAGCTTTGGCGGACCGCTTGTTGTAAATCTGGATCATAGATCCAAACTGTTTTTCCGCTCGTTACAATAGTTTGTTTAGCAGGACTTACTGTTTCCCAATAAAATTTCCCCGGACGCTCAACTTTCATTGAGCCTTTAAATGTCTGGTTCATATGCTGTGCACTTAAACTCTTTTTCTGTGCCACAGTTTTTGTATTGGCTTTAGTTGTTTGTTCAAAGTCGGCAGTTAAACGCTGTAAACCTGATAACTGATTAACCAGGTTCCCAATTGCCTGTTGCTCCGGTGCTGCTACAGGCGCAGCAAACACTGTAGTACTCATTACAGGAGCAAGCACTGACGCGCTAAGTGTAATAGCACACATAGTTTTACGAAGCATATTCATGTCATCACCTTTTTAGTTGCTGTAAGACAACTTACTCTCTTTCATAGTTATGAAACTGAGTAAGCTCTTAATTCAAGACTCATATTAACCGACAAACTCTGTGCTAATCATTGAGAAAATAAGATATTTTGTTATGTTATTCATGTTGTTTGTAGAATTTCATTCATCATGATGAAGATGAATAAAAATAAATGCCATAAAAAAAGCCCACAAAATGTGGGCTTTTTTCGAGCTAAAACTTATACAGTTTCAACTTTTACGTAGCGACGGCCAAATTGACCTTTCACTTCGAATTTTACTACGCCGTCAGCAGTAGCAAATAAAGTATGGTCACGGCCCATACCAACATTTGCACCAGCATGGAACTCTGTACCACGTTGACGAACGATGATGTTACCAGCAGTTACAGCTTGACCGCCGTAAACTTTAACACCTAACATTTTTGGGTTTGAATCACGACCGTTCTTCGTCGATCCACCGGCTTTTTTAGTTGCCATGTCTCTTACTCCTCGTGATTAGCCTGAAATACCAGTAATTTTCAACTCAGTGAACCATTGACGGTGACCTTGTTGTTTACGGTAGTGTTTACGACGACGCATTTTGATGATGCGGATTTTGTCGTGACGACCATGACCAATCACTTCTGCAGTTACTTTAGCGCCAGCTACAACTGGAGCACCGATTTGAATGTTGTCACCGTTTACAACCATTAATACATCATCAAATGTAATAGTCGCACCAGATTCAGCTTTCAATAATTCAACTTTAAGGGTTTCGCCCTCAACTACACGGTGCTGTTTACCACCGCTTTGGATTACTGCGTACATAATGTACTCCAATCAGCCCGTGTCGTCGTGTCGATAAAGGGATATATCGATCTTAAAACGATCGCCACTGGGGTTATACAAGGCGACAGATTTTAAGTGAAATTTGATCAAACGACAAGTATTTTCTATCTATCAGTAAAGCATGATCCCCTATTCTTACAAAATCAAACAGCTTGGACTGGAATTTAGCAGTTTTCATTGATTCTGAATGAAAATTAAAATACAGTTCCAAACACAAATTGCGTCAAGAACAAGTTGTATTAATGCTGATGTCATTAAATTTATTGTTTTGCCGAAAACATCGTATTTTGCTTAAATAAAGAACAAAAAACGCTTAAAAACAATAGAAATGATTAATATCAGCCACTTGTTAACCTGTGCAACACATCTTTAATTGATACACTAACGCCACTTATCTACCAATACGGGGTTTTTCTTCATATGGTCATCGATTTCAAGCAAGACATTCTTGCGCCTGTTGCTTCAGACTTCGCTGCGATGGATCACTTGATTAATGAAGGAATTAGCTCAAAAGTCGGTTTAGTCATGTCTGTCAGCAAACACGTCGTTGAAGCTGGCGGAAAGCGTATGCGTCCAATCATGTGTTTGCTTGCAGCACGTGCTTGTGGTTTAGATAACATGGCAAATGCACAGCGTTTAGCTGCAATCATTGAAATGTTACATACCGCGACACTGGTCCATGATGATGTGGTAGATGAATCTGGCCTTCGTCGTGGTCGCCCTACAGCAAATGCTACATGGAACAATCAGACAGCTGTTTTAGTCGGTGACTTCCTGATCGCCCGTGCTTTCGATTTACTGGTCGATTTAAACAACATGACTTTATTGAAAGACTTTTCAACAGGTACATGTGAAATTGCTGAAGGTGAAGTATTACAACTTCAATCACAGCATCAACCAGATACAACTGAAGAAACTTATTTAAAAATTATTCATGGTAAAACGTCTCGTCTGTTTGAACTGGCTACAGAAGGTGCTGCTATTTTGGCGGGCCAAGAAGCGTACCGTGAACCATTAAGATTGTTTGCCGGTCATTTTGGTAATGCATTCCAAATTATTGATGATATTTTAGACTACACATCTGATGCTGAAACATTAGGTAAAAATATTGGTGATGATTTAATGGAAGGTAAGCCAACTTTACCGTTAATTTCTGCATTAGCACGCTCAACAGGTGAAGAGCATGCGATTATTCGTCGCAGTATCGCAACTGGTGGAGTAGACCAACTATCTCAGGTCATCGAAATTGTACAGAAGTCTGGTGCTTTAGATTATTGCAACCAACGTGCCCAAGAAGAAACAGAAGCAGCACTGCAAGCTTTATCAAACCTACCCGATACACCGTATCGTCAGGCTTTGATTAACTTAACTCAGCTTGCGTTACATCGAATACAATAGATATTATTTTGCCTATGCATATAAATTTTTCAGATCATTTTTTAAAAATAGAGAAGCAGCTTGAGGATCCTCAAGCTGTCATTGATGAAAATCTACTTATTGAACTCGTCAATGCCGTCCGACCATCGAACCCACAAGATACGGATGAAATTAAGGAAAAAATACAGGCTTTAATTGAAAGTCTTTTACGTACACCTACAGCGCCCTTCTTACTACAAACTTTTTTATTACGTTTAATTAATCACTATAAGCAAGTTAGTTTATATGCCGATAGCGGAATCTTGTCTTTAGATGGTTTCTGGAACCAGCTTGGACAAAGACTCGGAGCACATTTTTTACCGTTAATCGAAGACTCCAGCCAACTCAAAATATTAATTGGAAAAATTTTCTATTTAGAAAGTGACAAAATCTGGCTCAATAATATTGATGATGAAGATTGGGCAAATTTATTTAGTCTTATTGGGCAAAGCCAGAGTAATGTCGAAGAGAAGTTAGTCATTCAAAGTGAAATGATTAAAGCCATTACAGTCCTATCCTATCGAATTAGTGGAATTGGTCTTTATCCCGAATTTATTAACGCTCAGCCAGAATTAACAGAATATGAGTCGCCATTTTTAGTTCAGAACCGTGAAATTATTGAGTTTATTGAAAAGTATAAAAAACAAGAAATTTCTGAACATGAAATTGCCGTTATTTCCCCGCCCGATGCATCACAAGCATTTGTTATGTTGGAACAGTGCCGAGATGTCGTTTTAAAAATTCGCCGTGCGACCAAAAGAATTGGTGTCAGCTTAAGTTTGACTTACTTACTATCATTACTTGAGCAATGTCTTGATCGAATTGAGTTATTACTTTATCTAGTCGTAGATAACACTAAAGGAAAATATGTTTCTTTAGGACATCTTATTTCTGATTTAACCAAGGCACATTACAGCGAAAAAAGTGTTCGCTCATTACTCAGTACGACTAGTGAACTCATTGCCTTTCAGGTAACAGAAAATGCTAGCCGAACAGGTGAGCATTACGTAAGTACAGATACCAAAGGCTTTTGGGGAATGTATAAAGCTGCCGCTGGTGCAGGTGTCATTATTGCCTTTATGGCATCTTTAAAAATTCTTGCTGCAAGAATGACAATGGCCCCGCTCATGCAAGCCTTTACGTTCAGTATGAATTATTCTCTGGGTTTCATTCTGATTCATGTTCTGCACTTTACTGTTGCAACTAAACAACCCGCTATGACTGCTGCGGCCCTCGCTGCAACAGTGCAGCAACGTAAAGGCTCTAAAACAGCTCAGATTGCAGAGTTAGCGGCGCTTATTATTAATATTATCCGAACGCAATTTATTGCTATTTTGGGCAATATTTCAATTGCGATCCCTACTGCCGCACTTATTACTTTTGCTTGGCAGTTTTACCTTGATGAACCGTTATTAACCCATACTAAAGCAACTTATCTACTACACAGCCTAAACCCCTTTACGTCATTAGCCGTGCCACATGCCGCAATTGCGGGAGTATGTCTATTTTTGTCCGGCCTGATTGCTGGATATTTTGACAACATGGCTGTTTATCGAAAAGTTGGTCCACGCTTAAGAGCACATCGTCGTTTAGCTAACTGGTTTGGGCAAGATCGCCTTAACCGTTTTGCTGAATATATTCAACGTAATTTAGGTGCATTAGCCGGTAACTTCTTATTCGGTATTATGCTAGGAAGTATGGGGACCATAGGCTTTATCCTAGGTCTACCTTTAGATATTCGCCATATTGCCTTTGCATCCGCTAACTTTATTCAAGGTTTAATGACTATTAACGGCAGCCCAGATATCGGACTGATTATCGTGTCCTTTCTTGGTGTGCTATGCATTGGTCTCACTAACTTATTTGTGAGTTTCACCTTAACGATTATTGTGGCATTACGAGCGCGTCGAGTCCGCTTTGAACAATGGAAACCTTTAGCCAAATTGGTCATGACCCATTTTTTAACTCGTCCAAGCGATTTTTTCTGGCCACCGAAACAACCATTAGAACTTGAAGAAAACACCTCAACAAATAACGGGAAAAAAGCAGACCACTAAGAATTTTGCTTTGTACACAAAATGTGATTTTCGTCAATTTTGTTGTGATTGTTTTTCCAAATGTTAAAAAATTTTCAAAATGAATTTACGATGATCTATCAGGCTTGAAAAAAAGTGTACTGGCAAGTACACTTTTAACGGCTTTCAGTAGTAGACACTGCTTGAACAAGCAAAGGTATATACATGCCCTATTTATTGCTTTTTATTGGTTGTATTTTTTTAGGATTAGGTGTTCTTGGTCTTTTTGTACCAAGACTTCAATCTTTGGATCTTCTCACCGTTCAAATATTGAGTGAAAATCGATCAGATTATCTTAACTCTATTACGACCTTTCTAGCACGTGTAGGTGGTATGCCTTTTGTATGTTTTTTATCCTTATTGGTGTGTATATATCAAGCATGGTATAAAAAATATATTACTGTTATTTTCATTAGCGTGGGTGTTCTTGGCAGTATCATCACGGGTTGGCTGCTCAAGTGGTGTGTTGACCGTCCAAGACCTCCACAGGTATATCATATTGTCGAAAGTTATGGTGCATCGTTCCCAAGTGCACATAGTGTTTATGCATCAACACTGGCTTGTATGGCAATGATAATGTTATGCCATAAGCCCAACACTAACTCTCCTTATATCATTTTGATTTCCTGTCTTTGGTTTATCTGCATGGGGCTTTCAAGAATATATGCTGGAGTTCATTTTCCAACAGATGTACTCGCCGGTTGGGGCATAGGTTTTATTTGGATTGCACTGCTTTGGCTCTGGTTATTACAAACACAAAGTAGGTTAAGTAGAAAACAAATATATTTTTAGATTTTATCTAAACGAGGTGGAACAATGATGTCGGCTAAGCTTTGGGCTCCTGCCCTTACTGCTTGCGCATTAGCAACAAGTATCGCACTTGTTGGTTGTAGCAAAGGCTCCGATGAGAAACAGCAAGCTGCTGCTGCTCAGAAAATGCCGCCTGCAGAAGTAGGTGTTATTGTTGCTCAACCACAAAGTGTTGAACAAAGCGTTGAACTCTCCGGCCGTACTTCAGCATATCAAATTTCTGAAGTTCGCCCTCAAACAAGTGGTGTGATTTTAAAACGCTTGTTTGCTGAAGGAAGTTACGTTCGTGAAGGACAGGCTCTATATGAACTGGATTCTCGAACTAACCGTGCAACGCTTGAAAATGCAAAGGCTACCCTTTTACAACAACAGGCAAATCTAGCTTCACTACGTACTAAGTTAAACCGTTATAAGCAACTTGTTTCAAGTAACGCTGTATCTAAACAAGAATATGACGACTTACTTGGTCAGGTTAATGTTGCCGAAGCACAAGTTTCTGCTGCAAAAGCTCAAGTAACGAATGCAAATGTTGATCTTGGCTACTCTACAATTCGCTCACCAATTTCTGGTCAGTCTGGACGTTCTTCTGTAACAGCAGGTGCTTTAGTCACTGCTAACCAAACTGACCCTTTAGTGACGATTCAACAGTTAGATCCGATCTATGTTGACATTAACCAGTCTAGTGCCGAGTTATTACGTTTACGTCAACAACTTAGCAAAGGCAGTTTGAACAATAGTAACAACACGAAAGTGAAATTGAAGCTCGAAGATGGTTCAACTTACCCAATCGAAGGACAACTTGCTTTCTCTGATGCCTCTGTAAATCAGGATACAGGAACGATTACTTTACGTGCCGTATTCTCAAACCCGAATCATCTGTTACTTCCAGGCATGTATACCACTGCACAGATTGTTCAAGGTGTAGTTCCTAATGCTTACCTGATTCCTCAAGCTGCAATTACACGTTTACCTACAGGTCAAGCTGTAGCAATGCTTGTTAATGCCAAAGGTGCTGTTGAGAGTCGTCCTGTTGAAACCTCTGGTGTTCAAGGACAAAACTGGATTGTGACTAACGGTCTTAAAGCTGGTGATAAAGTGATTGTTGACGGTGTTGCCAAAGTTAAAGAAGGGCAAGAAGTTTCAGCAAAACCTTACCAAGCTCAACCAGCGAATCCACAAGGTGCAGCTCCAAATGCGACAAAACCGGCTCAATCAGGTAAACCTCAAGCAGAACAGAAAGCATCTAATGCATAAGGGGTAGATTGAATGGCACAATTTTTTATTCATCGCCCCATTTTTGCGTGGGTGATTGCATTAGTCATTATGTTGGCAGGTATTCTCACGCTAACAAAAATGCCTATTGCACAGTATCCGACGATTGCACCACCGACAGTTACAATTGCTGCAACTTATCCTGGTGCATCTGCTGAGACTGTTGAAAACACTGTAACCCAGATCATTGAACAACAAATGAATGGTCTAGATGGTTTACGCTACATTTCATCTAACAGTGCTGGTAACGGTCAGGCCTCTATTCAATTAAACTTTGAACAAGGTATTGATCCAGATATTGCACAGGTTCAGGTTCAAAACAAATTGCAATCTGCAACTGCGCTTTTACCTGAAGATGTACAGCGTCAAGGTGTAACAGTAACTAAATCTGGTGCAAGCTTCTTGCAAGTTATTGCATTCTACTCACCAGATAACAGCCTTTCTGACTCGGACATTAAAGACTACGTAAACTCATCAATTAAAGAACCACTTAGCCGTGTTGCTGGTGTGGGTGAGGTACAGGTCTTTGGTGGTTCATACGCAATGCGTATTTGGCTTGATCCAGCTAAGTTAACCAGTTATCAACTAACTCCTAGTGATATTGCGACAGCTTTACAAGCGCAAAACTCACAAGTAGCAGTAGGTCAATTAGGTGGTGCACCAGCTGTACAAGGTCAAGTGCTTAATGCAACAGTGAATGCACAAAGTTTGCTGCAAACACCTGAACAGTTTAAAAATATCTTCTTAAAGAACACAGCATCTGGTGCTGAGGTTCGTTTAAAAGATGTTGCGCGTGTAGAGTTAGGTTCTGATAACTATCAGTTTGACTCGAAGTTTAACGGTAAACCTGCTGGTGGTCTTGCAATTAAAATTGCAACTGGTGCCAACGCACTTGATACCGCAGAAGCTGTTGAACATCGTTTATCTGAATTACGTAAGAACTATCCAACAGGTCTTGCAGATAAACTAGCTTATGACACGACTCCATTTATTCGTCTTTCAATTGAAAGTGTTGTACACACATTAATTGAAGCGGTAGTTTTAGTATTCATTGTGATGTTCTTGTTCTTACAGAACTGGCGCGCAACGATTATTCCAACACTTGCTGTACCTGTTGTTGTGTTAGGTACATTCGCTGTTATTAATATCTTTGGCTTCTCAATTAACACCTTAACCATGTTCGCCATGGTATTGGCAATTGGTCTTCTGGTCGATGACGCCATCGTTGTCGTCGAAAACGTCGAACGTGTTATGAGTGAAGAGCATACCGATCCAGTCACGGCGACGTCACGATCAATGCAACAGATTTCTGGTGCGTTAATTGGTATCACAAGCGTATTAACAGCGGTATTCGTACCAATGGCATTCTTTGGTGGTACAACTGGTGTAATTTACCGTCAGTTCTCGATTACCCTTGTAACAGCAATGGTTCTATCGTTAATTGTAGCGTTAACATTTACACCGGCACTTTGTGCAACCATTTTAAAACAGCATGATCCAAACAAAGCACCAAGTAATAATATTTTTGCTCGTTTCTTTAGAGGCTTTAACAATGGTTTTGACCGCATGTCGCATAGCTACCAAAATGGTGTTAACCGCATGCTTAAGGGCAAAATCTTCTCTGGCGTGCTTTACGCTGTAGTTATTGCTTTATTAGTGTTCTTGTTCCAAAAACTCCCATCTTCATTCTTACCGGAAGAAGATCAGGGTGTGGTAATGACACTTGTTCAATTACCGCCAAATGCAACGCTTGACCGTACAGGTAAAGTGATTGACACCATGACAAACTTCTTTATGAATGAAAAAGATACAGTGGAATCGATTTTCACCGTTTCGGGCTTCTCATTCACAGGTGTTGGTCAAAATGCTGGTATCGGCTTCGTTAAATTGAAAGACTGGAGTGAACGTACTTCACCAGAAACTCAAATTGGCGCATTGATTCAGCGTGGTATGGCATTGAACATGATCGTTAAAGACGCATCTTACATCATGCCTTTACAGCTTCCAGCAATGCCTGAACTCGGTGTAACAGCCGGATTCAACTTGCAACTTAAAGATTCAAGTGGTCAAGGCCATGAGAAACTTATTGCCGCACGTAATACGATCTTAGGTTTGGCTGCACAAGATAAACGTCTTGTGGGTGTTCGCCCTAATGGTCAAGAAGATACACCTCAGTATCAAATTAATGTAGACCAAGCTCAAGCTGGTGCCATGGGTGTGAGTATTGCCGAAATTAACAATACGATGCGTATTGCATGGGGTGGCTCATACATTAACGACTTCGTTGACCGTGGCCGTGTGAAAAAAGTTTATGTTCAAGGTGATGCGGGTAGCCGTATGATGCCTGAAGACTTAAACAAGTGGTATGTACGTAATAACAAAGGCGAAATGGTACCGTTCTCTGCATTTGCTACTGGCGAATGGACATATGGTTCTCCACGTCTTGAACGTTATAACGGCGTATCATCGGTTAACATTCAAGGTACACCTGCACCTGGCGTGAGCTCTGGTGACTCGATGAAAGCGATGGAAGAAATTATTGATAAGTTACCATCTATGGGCTTACAAGGTTTCGACTATGAATGGACAGGTTTATCACTTGAAGAACGTGAGTCTGGTGCTCAAGCTCCATTCTTATATGCGCTTTCATTGTTAATCGTTTTCCTTTGCTTGGCTGCATTGTATGAAAGCTGGTCTATTCCGTTCTCGGTTTTACTTGTGGTACCACTCGGTATTATTGGTGCAATCGTATTAACTTACTTGGGTATGATTATTAAAGGAGATCCAAATCTCTCAAATAACATTTACTTCCAGGTGGCGATGATCGCGGTAATCGGTCTTTCTGCAAAAAATGCGATCTTAATTGTTGAGTTCGCAAAAGAGCTGCAGGAAAAAGGTGAAGACCTGATTGAAGCAACTTTACATGCTGCAAAAATGCGTTTACGTCCAATCATCATGACTACCCTTGCCTTCGGTTTCGGTGTACTTCCGCTTGCCCTTTCAACAGGTGCAGGTGCAGGAAGTCAGCACTCTGTTGGTTACGGTGTACTCGGTGGCGTACTCAGTGCAACGTTCTTAGGTATCTTCTTTATCCCTGTATTCTATGTGTGGATTCGTAGTATCTTTAAGTACAAACCAAAAACCATAAACACTCAGGAGCATAAATCGTGATGCAAAACGTATGGTCTATTTCAGGTCGTAGCATTGCGGTATCTGCACTTGCGCTTGCTTTGGCAGCTTGTCAAAGCATGCGCGGCCCAGAACCAGTCGTGAAAACCGATATTCCACAAAGCTATGCATATAGCGCTTCTGGTACGTCTATTGCTGAACAGGGTTACAAACAGTTCTTTAGCGATCCTCGTTTGCTCGGAGTGATTGATTTGGCACTTGCCAACAACCGCGACTTACGTACAGCAACGCTCAATATCGAACGTGCTCAACAGCAATATCGAATTACACAGAACAATCAGCTTCCAACAATCGGAGCAAGTGGTAGTGCAATTCGTCAGGTTTCTCAAAGCCGTGATCCGAATAACCCCTACTCTACTTATCAAGTAGGTCTGGGTGTAACTGCCTATGAGCTTGATTTTTGGGGCCGCGTACGTAGCTTAAAAGATGCTGCGTTAGATAGTTATCTTTCAACGCAAAGCGCACGTGATTCGACTCAAATCAGTCTAATCAGTCAAGTGGCTCAAGCATGGTTGAACTATTCTTTCGCAACTGCCAACTTAAGACTTGCAGAGCAAACACTTAAAGCACAGCAAGATTCTTACAATCTCAACAAAAAACGTTTTGATGTGGGCATCGACAGTGAAGTTCCACTACGTCAGGCACAGATTTCTGTAGAAACTGCGCGTAATGATGTAGCAAACTACAAAACACAAATCGCTCAAGCGCAAAACTTGTTGAACTTGTTAGTTGGCCAATCAGTTCCACAAAACTTGTTACCAACCCAACCTGTAAAACGCATTACTCAACAAAATGTATTTACAGCGGGTTTACCAAGCGACTTGCTTAACAACCGTCCAGATGTAAAAGCTGCTGAATATAACTTAAGCGCTGCCGGTGCGAATATCGGTGCTGCAAAAGCACGTTTATTCCCAACCATTAGCTTAACGGGTTCTGCAGGTTATGCATCAACTGACTTAAGTGATCTATTTAAGTCAGGTGGTTTTGTATGGTCAATTGGACCAAGCTTAGACTTACCAATCTTTGACTGGGGCACTCGTCGTGCTAATGTAAAAATTTCTGAAACTGATCAGAAAATTGCATTGTCTGATTATGAAAAATCAGTTCAGTCTGCGTTCCGCGAAGTTAATGACGCGCTTGCAACTCGTGCCAACATTGGTGAGCGTTTAACAGCTCAACAACGTCTAGTAGAAGCAACTAACCGTAACTACACACTTTCAAATGCCCGCTTCCGTGCTGGTATTGATAGTTACTTAACAGTTCTTGATGCACAGCGTTCATCTTATTCAGCAGAACAAGGTTTGTTATTGCTTCAACAAGCAAACTTAAACAACCAAATCGAGTTATACAAAACTCTAGGTGGTGGTTTAAAAGCAAATACCTCAGATACAGTGGTTAATCAACCATCTAGTGCTGAACTTAAAAAGCAATAAGTTTTAAATAACTTATTCACAAAAGCTCACTTCGGTGGGCTTTTTTATTGCAACTCATCTGAATATTTTTTATCTTGAAACCTTAAGAATTTAGATTGATAAAAAACAATGTTATTAAGTAATTTAGAAAGTGTTCCAGGCCACCAGATTGTAAAGCAGCTGGATGTTGTTTACGGAAGTACCGTTCGTAGTAAGCATGTTGGCCGTGACTTGATGGCAAGTTTAAAAAATATCGTGGGTGGCGAACTGACGGGTTATACCGAATTATTAGAAGAATCTCGCCAAGAAGCCATGCAGCGTATGATTGTAAAAGCCCAACAACTTGGTGCGAATGCAATTGTGGGTATTCGCTTTTCAACTTCCAATATTGCACAAGGTGCTTCTGAGTTATTTGTGTATGGCACAGCAGTGGTTGTGCAGCCTCAAGCACCTCATCTACCTGATCCATTTAATGCATAGGTAGAAAATGGACAATCTTATTTTTCAGCTTGTTATTTTTCTCATTCTTTTCAGCATTGGTTGGGCTTTTGGCCGCCATATTGAACGAAAACATTTGAATGAACTTCTAGAAAAAGAGCAACAATTTGCCCATATCAGAATTGATACCAATCGCTTTACAACAAGCGATCAGCTAGGCCACTTTATTAGCAGTAATGTTGTGATTTCTCATGATTACTTTAAATATGTATTGGCATCTATAAAAAATGTTTTGGGCGGAAGACTGACCAGTTATGAAAGTATTGTTGAGCGTGCTCGCCGAGAGGCAATTGTACGTTTAAAACAACAAGCTCAAAGTGTCGGTGCTACTCATATTATGGGAGTTCGGTTGAGTACAACCGAACTTGGTATGCAAGGCGGAATGGTCGAAGTTTTTGCTTATGGAACAGCAGTTAAAGATTAATACTGCCCAACCTCAGAAAAATGAATGCGCGGGTTGCCAATATTTTTAGTTAAGTGTTGGCAAATTCGGGTAATTTTCCATTGGTCTTGTTGTTTTGCCAAAGTAAAATAATAACGACCAAAAGAATGAAAATAATCATTTTCTGAAAAACGATAAATTTGATAATTACATTCTAGCCATGCTTGATCTTGTTCAATCCGAATTAAAGGATTGCTCAAATTGTGCTGTAGTCGTAAATGGGATAAAGCTTGTTGCCGAGAACCTTTATATTCATGACAAGACACGACACATAAAGGCTCTCCTCTAAATTGGAAATAGTCCACCTCAAGTTGATCTGCCAACAACTCATCAAAAGCATCCCAATTTTTCTGGTCAAAGACCAATTGAAAACGCGTGACGACTTCTAAAATACGGTGATAATCCTGATCCATGGTGAACCTTCTATGCGGGTTTTTCACCAATTTAGCACGGCGAAATCACTTTTTTATTTTACTTTTGTTTTCCGAATCATTTTATAAAGAAGTTTTGGTGACATCCGAGAAACCATCACCCCTAGTTTTTCTTTGGCCCCACCCACAACAATATATTCTTGCCCCTGTACTAAAGCTTTTACAGCTTGCTCTGCAAAAACATCTGCCTCTAAACCATTTTCAATTGCTTCATCTTGATGGCCTTGAGGTTGCCCTGCGCCATTGAGTGCATTAAAAGAAACATTAGTTTTTACGAAACCAGGGAAAATAACTGAAACTTCAACACCTTGATCTGAAACCTCAGCACGTAAACTATTTGCCCACATGTGAATTGCCGCTTTAGCAGCCGAGTAGCTTGCACGGTACTGTGTACCTAATAAACCCGCTACACTCGACACAAATACAACTCTGCCAGACTTCTGTTTTAGCATAGTTGGTAGGACGGTTTTGGTGAGTGCAACTTGTGAGAAATAATCGACTTCCATGATGGCGCGTTCGGTTGCCATGGTCGTGTCTTGAATTAAAGCACGTTGACTCAAACCTGCATTATTGATGAGCCAATCAATACGACCTTTCGCCTTTAAAATCTGCTTATAAGCCTCTTGAACCTGCTTTTCATCAGTAATATCTGCGACCACAGACAAATGATGGTCGGGATTTAATAAACCAACCCGAACCTCTTCTAATTCTTCAAAACGACGCGAGGTCAAAATCAGCTTTGCGCCTTGTAAAGCGAGCTCTCCTGCTAAGGCCTTACCCAAACCAGAAGATGCGCCCGTAATCCATACCACTTTATTTTGCAAAGTATCAAGTTTGGCCATGTGATGTTCCTATTATCTTTTTAAATTATGCTGCTTGATGCATGAAGGCCAAAAAGTGGTTGATATAATGAGTTGCTGTGGTCTGATCGACCTGTGTCCCTAACTTTTCCAAACGTTTATAGCCCAAATGCGTCGTCATGTTGATGACTCCGTTAAGAGTTTTATCGACAACCAAATTAAATTTTAAACGCTTTTTAGGTTCACGTACTAGGCTTGTTACGCCTAAATCCACAATTTGTATGAGCGTTTCAAATGCAGCCGTAATGCTTTGCATATTACCGTCACGAATTTGCTGGGTAAGGGTTTCGGCTTGTTGTACGAGTTGAAGTGTGACCGGATAGGTAATATAAACTTGCTGCCCTTGCTCTTTCATGAGAGATGTCATGTAGTCAACTAAAGGTAAAAGACGTTCATTTCCAAAGAATGAAACTGACCAAGGCATGTATTTTCGAAAAGTCTCTAAAACTTGCTGAATAACTTTTTCAGACTCAGCTTGTTGTTTTGGAGACATGCTTGCATTTCCTGACTGTAAAAGCACAGAAAAAACCTGCTCAATAATTTCACAAGAAAGGTCAGACAATACATCCCCCAAAACTTTTGCCTGACTTTGGCTTACTCCATCATGTAGTTTTTGCCGAATGGCCTCGAATTGGGTATAAGTCGAATCGGAAATTTTCAAAAAAACTTCATAACTCATCAGCAGCATCCTTTTTCAATTCTTTTGTAATTTTTGTGCCGTGTCACCAGACGATTAAATTGTGATCCATCTTTCATAAATCTACCGTTTTTTGAAAAAAATACAAAACCGTTTATCTGTTTTCAGCACATTAATTTCGAGGCATTTTTTTGCTACAATAGATGCAATTTTTTATGCATATTCGATCTAAGCTACTATGACTGACGCTCAAACCGCTCAAAATATTGCAACCACATACGATCCAACCGAGATCGAAAAGAAGTGGTACAAAACGTGGGAAGAACAAGGTTACTTCAAACCTTCTGGTCACGGTGAATCATTCTGTATCATGATTCCGCCACCAAACGTCACTGGTAGTTTGCACATGGGCCATGGTTTTAACAATGCCATTATGGATGCCCTCACCCGTTACAACCGCATGATGGGTAAAAACACGTTGTGGCAACCAGGCACAGACCATGCTGGTATTGCAACTCAAATGGTTGTTGAGCGTCAACTTGGCTTACAAGGCGTAACTCGTCACGACTTAGGCCGTGAAAAGTTCATCGAAAAAGTTTGGGAATGGAAAGAACAATCTGGCGGCACGATCACTAAACAAATCCGTCGCTTGGGTTCTTCTGTAGACTGGTCACGTGAACGCTTCACGATGGACGAAGGTTTATCAAACGCAGTTAAAGAAGTATTCGTTCGTTTGCACGAAGACGGTTTAATTTACCGTGGTAAGCGCCTAGTAAACTGGGACCCTAAACTTCAAACAGCTCTTTCTGACCTTGAAGTAGAAAGCAAAGAAGAAAAAGGCTCACTTTGGCATTTTAAATATTTCTTTGAAGACAAATCAGTTAAAACTCAAGACGGCAAAGACTATTTAGTGGTTGCAACAACTCGTCCTGAAACTTTACTCGGTGATACTGCGGTTGCTGTTCATCCTGAAGATGAGCGTTATGCACACCTCGTTGGTAAAAACATTGTATTGCCAATTACTGGTCGTTTAATTCCGATCGTTGCTGACGACTACGTTGAAAAAGACTTCGGTACTGGCTGTGTAAAAATTACCCCTGCTCACGACTTCAATGACTATGACCTAGGTAAACGCAATAGCTTGCCAATCATTAATATCTTCAACAAAAACGCCGAAGTTTTAGGCGAGTTTGAATATATTGCAAAAGCTGGCGAACAGATTTCTAAAACTATTACTGCACCTGCGGAATATGCTGGTTTAGAGCGTTTTGAAGCACGTAAAAAATTAGTTGCTGAAGCTGAAGCTGAAGGTTGGTTAGACCAAATCCAACCGTATGACTTAAAAGCTCCACGTGGCGACCGTTCAGGCGTAATCATTGAGCCGTTACTGACTGACCAATGGTACGTAAAAATTGCTCCGCTTGCTGAACCTGCAATTGAAGCAGTTCAAGATGGTCGCATTAAGTTTGTTCCAGAACAGTACAGCAACATGTACATGGCGTGGATGCGTGACATTCAAGATTGGTGTATTTCACGTCAGCTTTGGTGGGGTCACCGTATTCCAGCTTGGTACGATGCAAATGGCAATATCTATGTAGGTCGTAACGAAGAAGAAGTACGTGCGAAAAACAACATCGCGGCTGACGTTGAACTTAAACAAGACGAAGACGTTCTTGATACATGGTTCTCATCTGCACTTTGGACATTCTCAACTTTAGGTTGGACTGGCGACGCACAAAAAGACGCAGCAAATGATTTCTTAAAAACTTTCCACCCAACAGATGTGTTGGTGACTGGTTTTGACATCATTTTCTTCTGGGTTGCCCGCATGATCATGATGACCCTACACTTCATGAAAAATGAAGATGGTTCATCTCAAGTACCATTCAAGACTGTTTACGTTCACGGCTTGGTACGTGATGGTGAAGGTCAAAAAATGTCGAAGTCTAAAGGTAACGTACTTGACCCATTAGACTTGATTGACGGTATTGATTTAGAAAGCTTAGTTGCAAAACGTACGACTGGCTTAATGAACCCGAAAGATGCTGCGAAGATTGAAAAATCAACGCGTAAAGAGTTCCCAGAAGGCATTAATGCTTACGGTACTGACGCAGTTCGTTTCACGTTCTGTGCGCTTGCAAACACTGGTCGTGACATCAAGTTCGACTTAAAACGTGTTGAAGGCTACCGTAACTTCTGTAACAAAATCTGGAACGCGACTCGTTTCGTTCTCATGAATGTTGAAGGTCAAACTGTTGGTCAACAAGCTCGCCCTGATCTATGGGAACTTCCAGAACAATGGATTATCAGCCGTCTGCAAAAAGCTGAAGCTGCTGTACATCAAGCGTTCGCAACTTACCGTTTAGACCTTGCTGCTCAAGCAATTTACGACTTTATCTGGAATGAATACTGTGACTGGTATGTTGAGTTAACTAAACCGGTTCTGAACGATGCAGAAGTTTCTGAAGAGCGTAAAGCTGAAGTACGCCGTGTATTACTTGCAGTCATGGAAGCTTCTTTACGCTTGGCTCATCC
Organism: Acinetobacter sp. 809848; assembly: GCF_000581275.1. Taxonomy (NCBI): domain Bacteria; kingdom Pseudomonadati; phylum Pseudomonadota; class Gammaproteobacteria; order Moraxellales; family Moraxellaceae; genus Acinetobacter; species Acinetobacter sp. 809848. The sequence goes on along the minus strand of NZ_JEXG01000009.1, from coordinate 70,633 downwards.
GTTAATGCCGTATTTGACAGAAGAAATCTGGCAGACTCTTGCACCAATGCTTGGTCAAGGTGGCCCAACGATTATGACTGCTCAATACCCGATTCCTGAGCAAGCAAAAATCAATGAACAAGCTGAAGCAGATATGCAATGGCTTCAAGGCTTGATTGGCGCAGTACGTAACATTCGCGGTGAAATGGGCTTAGGTAATGCGCGTTTATTACCAGTATTACTTCAAAACATTTCTGATGCTGAACGTGAACAAATTACTCGTATTGAAGCATTGTTCAAAGCATTGGCTAAAGTCGAAAGTATTGAGTTCTTAGGTAAAGACCAAGAACCACCGCTTTCTTCTTCAAGTGTTGTAGGTCATGCATCGGTATTTGTACCAATGAAAGGTTTAATCGACCCTAAAGCTGAGCTTGCTCGATTGCAAAAAGACTTGGATAAAATCCAAAAGCAACACGACCAAATTGCGGGTAAACTTGCAAATGAAGGCTTTGTCTCTAAAGCACCAGCGGCAGTTGTTGAAGGTGAAAAAGCGAAGCTTGCTGAGTTTGCTGCTCAGTTAGAGAAAGTTAAAGCGAATATGGAGCAAATTGCTGCGCTTTAATTTAATATTTGCTCCCTTGATTTTCAAGGGAGCATTACTTGGAATTTTTTTAAATGGGTAATTTCGCTAATCTAGTAAGAAAAAATAAAATCAAAGGCCCTACGCAGAAAGATTTTAATTTACAGGTGTGGGAAGCTGAAAAAAAAACAGATAATTTGGATAAAAAAATTTACTCAGCAGGTATTTATTTTTTTAATCAACTTAATAAAATTAGAAATGATTTAGATCACATTTCTAGTCATAAAGTCTGTTTATCAAGGGATAATTTTTTAAAAGCCTTTATATCACTATCGAATTTAGAATTTAAAAAATTACACTTTTTAGAGAGTACAAATATATCAACATCATTAATTGACGTGCAAACAAAGAAAGTAACAAAAAACCCTTTTGGTGCAGATATAACTCTTGATGAATTAGCACATGCCTGTGTAGATAGTATATTATTAAACTGCATCCATCATTTTAATGATAAAAAAAATGAAATTGATGAAAGCATTTCAAAACATGAAATTATAGATTATATATCAAGTGAATTCAAATTATCACAATTATACGATATTTATAATTATTATTGGAATGGAATTTTGTTTGAACAACTAGATTTTTTCACAAAAGAAAATAATACTTTTATATCAGAAAATACAGAATTAAATATTATATATAAATGCTCTCACATTCGTGACTTACAAATTAACTTCAATGATTCTATTCACTCATATAATGAAATTGAAGCCCTGATCAATAATAAATTATTTATTTGTTATGATCTAGAAAAATTTAGTTATAAAAAATTTTATGATCTTCCTCAAAGACTAAAAACCTCTATTCTAACATCTTATTCCTCATACTTTTCATTAAAAAATGATTTTCTAGAGAAAAAATCTACAAGTTTAAATTTCAGCTTTTTAGATATCTTTAATGTATTTATTCAACTATCAAGTTTATCGTATTATATTCTAGAGCAGATTCGTTATCAAAATTATTTCGACTTCAATAAACTATGCCCTGAAATAGATCTTTTCAAATTAATTAATCAGCTTGATTTTATAAATAATACAGATTTTTCAAGTGAAATTATAAAATTTATTTCATTTAATCCAAAAAGAAAAATTAAAGCAGATTTATGGAGAATGCCTATAATAAAATTGGAAAATGGAAAAATTATTCTTTGTCTTGCATCATTATTACATCCAAATTATTCTAGATGTTTAGAAGGATGGATCCAAGAAGCTGATGAAAAATTAGATGAAAAAGGTCAAAAATTTGAAATATCTTTCAGAAATGAAATAAGAGAAATTTTGAAAGAGAATGAGTTGTTATATAATGATTATTATGTATATGAGCCAATTTCAAAATATATAACATTTAATGAAGAAAAATATGAAATAGATATCCTCTTTAGAATTGGAAATCATATTTTCATAGGAGAGGCTAAATGTTTAGTTAGTGCAGACAGCCCTGTATCTAATTGGAATATATATGAGAGTTTAAGAAAAGGTTCTTTTCAAGCAATAGAAAGAAAAAACTTTATAACAAAAAATATTAAAAATTTCTCTGAATTACTAAAATATAAAGGAGAAATAAGTAACTTAAAAATCATACCTTTTATAGTAAATAGTAATCGAATATTTACAGGCCTAACTATAAATAGTATACCTGTAATTGATCCAATTATTTTTAATCAATATTTCAAAAATAATAATTTAACTATTTTAGCTGTTAACAATATTGTCCTAGCTAGTTTAGAACTTTATAGAAACAAAGCCGAACTTATAAATAATTTTGAAAAATACATACATTACCCACCTACAATTCAAACTCTTAAAGGTAGAGTTAAATTTTTAGATCCCATGTTAATTCCAACACCAACCAGCAATTATGAAAATTATTGTTATTTTATTAGACTTTCATTTAATCCTGTAAACAAAGTTTCAGATCTAAGCAACATATCATATAAATTTTCAAAAAAAATTAATACCACATATAATACTATATTAAATCGCTCCTTGTTACCTTTTAATTTAAATTAGGTATGTTTTATCAATAACTTAATTTTAAATCTAATGAGATCAATATTTAAAATTCATAGAATGCTTATCACGAAATAGTTGGCGCATGAGGTTTTCTAAATTCATTATATTGCTTTGCAAGGTTTTAGAGGACTCTAATAATTGTAAGTCTAGTTTCATTTTTTCTCTTATTTTAAATCCCCTCTCCCTATCCAACTCCTTCTAGGAGATGAGCAACACTGCTGTACAAGGGGAAAAGCGCTTCTACAAATCAAAGCAACCCATATCCCAACAACATCTCAACTCCACTCACTTTTTTCATATGCTTTAAACGCCCTTTTTCCCACTTCAACTGTTGTTTTAACTCAGTGCAATCAGCATCGACAGCTTTATAAACATCACTAATATGCACATGCTCCGCTTTCACATTCTTGGCTAATTGAAAAGAATCCAAAATCTCAGTAATTTGGCTTTCGAGCTGCTGACTTTGTGCATCTAAAGCAAGTTTATAAAACCTCAATTGCTCGGCAGATAGTTCCTTAGCACCTAGCCCTTTATTCTGTTCAAGCTGTAACTGGAGTTTGAGTAAATAAAACAAATCCTGCTTTTCGTAGGCCTGACTTGCCTGTTGGAACAGCTCAGTTTTTTCTTCTTTCTTTGTTTCATCTTGCTCACGATCTGGGTGAATCATCGCGGCAATTTTTAAATAGACTGTTTTAAGTGACTGCGCTGCCATTTGCTCAGCTTGTTCACGTTTCTGTTGCTGTCTTTGCTGCTTGGCTTGTTCTCGTGCTTGTTGTTGCTCGGCAGCATAGTGTTCAAAGTCTTCTTCTAACTCTGCAATTTGCTCAGCACTTTCATCGTATTCAGATTTGATTGGATGAGCTTTTTTATTCTTTTTTACTAACTCTTGAGTATGTTGCTGATAAAAGGTATCGATCTGCTTCACCAGCTCTAACTGTTCAGCAGACAGCATTTTGGAGCGCTTCAACATTTGTGCTAGCTGAGCAATTTTTTCATCGAGTTGTTGCATCTCTGCTTTGGAAAACTCATGGCCATGCAATATATTCCAAAGTTGCTCTAGCTGCTGAAATAAGACCTCATGCAAATTTCCATACACAGGCATCAGTTTTTGCCGAATGTGCTGTTGAATCTCGGCTTGCGCATTTTGCCAAGTGCTCAGGCTAACTTTTTGCTGCTCTATTTTATCAATCAGGCGATTCAGTTTTTTCTGCTGTACAGACGGTTCAGACCTTTGCTGCAAGCTCACTTTGAGATCAAAGGACATACTCATCCACCTGAAAAAGAAAAAAGTGTAGCAATAATCAGATGAGGAAGGTAGCAAAGCATTCTTTAAATACGACTTATCTAAAATTTATATCTTAAGAAATCCACCAAATCACTAATGGCAAGGTTACTGCGGCACATAGAGTTTGAAAGCTAATCACGGCTGCCATGAGCTGACTATCGCCACCCAAAACTTTGGTTAAAATGTAGGAAGCGGAAGCAGTCGGTAGTGCAAAGAAAATAACTAAAATTTGTGTTTGCAAACTTGGCAAACCAAACCACATGCAGACCGCGTAAGCCAAAGCAGGCACTGCTAAAAGTCGTGCAAAAGTGTCTGCCGCCAACACGACAATATCTTTTTTAATTTGCATAAACTGTAAAGCTGCACCAACACATAACAAACCTAATGGCAAACTCGACACTGAAAAAAGCTTAATAAACTGACTAAAGCCTTCCCAAATCGGGATGTGAAGTGCATTGACTGCTGCCCCTACTACACACGATGCAATTAAAGGATTTTTAAGAAGTGCAATTAAAATAGGTTTAATTGCCATGTGTTCTTTAGAAGTTAATGCAAGTACCGAAATAATGTTCACAAGTGGAATGCAAAGCGCCAATAAAATTGCCAGTATTGCCATTCCTTCACTTTTAAAAAGCGAAGTGACTAAAGCCAAACCAATATAGGTATTAAAGCGAACCATACTTTGTACATGCACACCAAAACGTGCAGGCGGTATGTGCCAAAACATTCGGAGTATGTATAAAAAGATAGTCACAGCTAAAACCACAATCACCATCGCAATAATGGCTGTACTTAAGCTTTGTAAGTCAATTTTTGTGGTCGATAGCGTACTAAAAAGCAAAGCTGGAAATAAAATATAGTAATTTAGCTTCTCTGCCCCAGCCCAAAACTCATCGCTAAAAAAACGATATTTTTTAAATAAGTATCCCGATGCAATTAATGCAACTAAAGGAAAAAGAGATAAAACAATACTATTCATTTCTTTACTCGAGTTTTGTTGGAACTTGCTGGTTTGGCAACTAGCATGGCTTACTCATATATTAAAGATAATGAAAACTCATGATAAAATGAGTTTTTACTCATAACAAATACGACATGACATTTACCCAGCTTGAAATTTTTGCACTCATTGCTGAACTAAAAAGCTTTACTGCTACAGCAGAAAAGTTGGGCATTTCACAGTCGGCAGTTTCCCATGCACTTAAATCATTAGAACAACAATGGGGCATTAACCTAATTTCAAGAACCCAAAGTGATATTGAACTCACCACGACAGGTCAGCAGCTTCTTACTCATGTAAAAGAGTTATTGAGTATTTCCGATACATTAGAAAAAGAAGTGGCGGCCATCCACGGTTTAAATGAAGGAACATTACGTATAGGGTCTTTTGGAGCTTCATCATCCATTTATCTATTACCTGAAATTTTAGAAAGCTTTCGACAGCGTTACCCCAAAATCGAAATTTATATCGATGAAGGCGAAGATAAAGAAGTTGCCCAGTGGCTATTGGAACGGCGTATAGAAGTTGGTTTCTTGATTATGCCAGATGAGCGATTCGATACATTCCCTTTAATTGAAGATCGTTTTGTTGCCCTAATTCCGAATAGTTACTCGCTCGCCCAACAACTCTATATTGATCCAGTACAGCTAGAAAATTGCCCTTTTATTATGACAATGGCGGGTAGTCGACATCAGGTCGAATTAATTTTAAAAAACTTTGATGTGAAACCAGACATCAAGTTTTATGTTTCACAAATTCTAAGTATCGTCAGCATGGTCCATAACCAGTTAGGGATTTCGATTGTCTCTGATATGGTGCTCACCAAAGAGTTACTCTCACTCTATCCAAATGTAGTTAAACGCCCTTTTAAACCGAACCTTAAACGTTCTATTGGTCTCGCAGTCAAAAATAAAAAGCACATGAGTCCCGCTGCAAAAGCTTTTATTGAAGTCGCACAATCGGTTTGGTCAGATCATTAATTGAATATGAGCGAGTCTTTTTAAACTTTGAGAACGAACTCTTTCAGGTCAATTTATAAGCGTATTAGATGACTTGTAACGTAAAAAGCGCCAAAACCGCCCCTCTTTAACCAAATCAACGCACCATTTATCGCCAAAAACTACTTACTTAATCCAAATTGGTGCGCTTATTGCATATTCACTTTTATGCAATTGAGTTTGTTTCGACAAACTTAGGTTTTTAGATTCCTTAAATCTATTTTGGTGCAATTTACAGACCCAGATTTGTTCCAAAATGGAATTTAGCACTTTTTTCGAGCATGCTATGCAAAATGTAGATCTATTTTTCTTATTACTTGGTGCTGTTTTGGTTCTTGCCATGCACGCAGGTTTTGCATTCTTGGAACTTGGTACGGTTCGCCATAAAAATCAGGTGAACGCACTTAGTAAAATTCTGACTGACTTTGCCCTTTCTGCAATCGCATATTTCTTTGTTGGCTACTACATCTCTTATGGCCAGCACTTCTTCCATGATGGTACGGTTTTATCAAGTGATCATGGCTATAACCTTATGCGTTGCTTCTTTTTACTCACTTTTGCTGCGGCAATTCCTGCCATTATTTCTGGTGGTATTGCTGAACGCGCAAAAATGCGTTCACAAGCAATTGCCACACTCGCTTTAGTTGCGCTGGTATATCCATTTTTCGAAGGTATGGTCTGGAATGGTAACTACGGTCTGCAAAAGTGGTTAGAAACAACCTTTGGCGCAGCTTTTCACGACTTTGCGGGTTCAGTCGTGGTGCATGCCATGGGCGGTTGGATTGCACTTGCTGCTGTCATTTTATTGGGTGCACGTTCTGGTCGTTATAAGAAAGATGGTCGTGTAAGTGCTCACCCGCCATCGTCTATTCCATTTTTGGCACTTGGCTCATGGATTTTAATTGTCGGCTGGTTTGGCTTTAACGTCATGAGTGCTCAGCGTGTTGATGCAATTTCTGGCTTAGTTGCCATTAACTCACTTATGGCAATGGTTGGGGGTACAATTACAGCAAATGCGATTGGGAAAAATGACCCAGGCTTCTTACACAACGGTCCACTTGCAGGTTTAGTCGCAATCTGTGCCGGCTCTGACATTGTTCATCCAATCAGTGCACTTGTTATTGGTGGTGCAGCTGGGGCTATGTTTGTGTATCTATTCACCTATACTCAAAACAAACTTAAAGTTGACGATGTGTTAGGTGTATGGCCTTTACACGGCGTATGCGGCGCATTTGGTGGTATTGCAGTAGGCCTATTTGGTCAACAATGGCTGGGTGGTTTAGGCGGCGTATCATTCATCTCACAGCTCATCGGGACAGCGCTCGCGATAGCCATTGCTCTTGCGGGTGGCTTTATTGTTTACGGCTTGCTTAAAGCGACCATTGGCATTCGTTTATCTCAAGAAGACGAGTTTCGTGGTGCAGATTTGTCTATTCATAAAATTTCAGCAAACTCTGAAGAGGGTATGTTTTAATACTTTCTAAAGTGCTCAGGGCGACGATACTTCTCGTCGCTTTTTTATTTTTAAGGAAAATTGAACTTCTTTCTTCAGTATAGTTTAAGAGCAATTTAAGTTTTATTTTATGTAATGCCTTTACCCACAATCTAATTGATGTTGCATGGCATGAATCAACAAAAACAATTTTTCCAGATTAATATTATTCTTCTGTTTTTCAGTTTTTTTCTGCTTTTAATCGTTTTTCCAGTGGGTGGGAAAATTGATATGTACCTCATCCAACCTTGGATTGATTCAACAGGTCATTTTTTCAATCGAGACAATTGGTATCTGGAAAGACTTAATCATGAGATTGTAAAGCAGATCATTACTGGCATTTATGTCATTTTTTTCGGTCTATGGCTTGCGTCATTTAAAGTTGAGAAATTAAAGCTTTATCGCTGGCAATATGGTTATATGTTTTTCGTGAGCATGGTTGGCAGCGCACTGGTTGGTCTCTTAAAATCACAATCTGCTCATGCCTGCCCTTGGAATATGATTCATCCTAACAGCTTAGGTGGCTATATTTGGGACTTTACTGCGAAACATGGGCATTGCTTTCCGGGTGGACATGCAAGCGCTGGCTTTATTTTAATGACAGGTTATTTTGTTTATCGTCTTGAACAACCCAAACGTGCCTATTTTTATCTCATTTCAGGCATTTTATTAGGCTTTATGATGGGATGTGCACAAATGATGCGTGGAGCACATTTCCTAAGTCATAATTTATGGACAGGTTGGGTCATTTGGGCGGTAAATATCTTATTTTATGCCGTTTGTATTCACCGCTTTGAGTTTGAAAAACGAGTCAAACAAGAACTTGTCTAACTCAAGTTCTTGTTTCGTGAACATGTAAAATCTTTGGAAGTTTAACCAAAACCGAAAGTCCACCAAGCTCTAAACTTCTGTCTAGTGTCAAAGTCCCACCTAAACGTTGAGTTGCTCGGTCAACAATGGATAGACCTAAACCACTCCCCACTTCAAGATGATGATGTACACGATAAAAACGCTTTAGAACTTTATCATAATGTTCTGGGTCGATCCCCGCGCCGCTATCTTCAATTTGTATACACGCATCGCCATCTGTAGCAGTGAAAACAGAAATATTAATCATCCCCTCATGAGGGGTATATTTGATGGCATTATCAATTAAGTTAAAAATAATTGAATGAACAGTTGGCTCAACACTATGCATTTCAATTGGCTCGTTACGAACAAAGCCCAAGTCGATTTCTTTTTGCATAGCCAGATTAACAAGCTGTTCAACACAATTTAAAGCGACATCATTAAGCTGAAAAGCTCTCGTCGGTTCAATCACACTTAAAGATACATCCTGCTTAGCCAGCGCTAAAAGCTGTGTCACCAAGTGCTGAATACGCGCTAATCCTTTACTCAAATTTTGCAGCGATTCCTGCTCAGGAAATTGACTAATTAAAATTTTAGTTTGTAAATTTAAAGCAGTCACAGGGGTTCGAAGTTCATGGGCTGCATCTGCAATGAACTGTTTCTGCTCGTTTTGTGCCTTAGAAATGCGCTCGAAAAGTCGATTCATTTCATCAATTGTGGGTAACAATTCTTGAGGATAATCTACAACTTCAATAGGCGTCAGCTCTTCTGAGTCACGATGGGTCAGTTCATTTTTAAAGTCATCAATCGGCTTTAGCCCACGACGAATAATTGCAGCTAAAGCAAAAATCGCAAATGGTAAGATAATCAAATATGGAATGAACATGCTACCTGCAAGTTCCCAAGCAAAAGCCTCACGAACCTTTTCTTGCTGGCTAATCTGAATCTGGTAATCCTTTAACGGTAAAACATAGGTACGGATTAAGCCGTTACTGGTTTTATGTGAGTAAAAGCCAGCTTGTGCAACAGGTGGAACCAATAAATGGAGATGGTGTGATAAATGGGCTTGATCTTTATAAGCCCAAATATCTACAAATAGATCTTCTTCATGATAAGTTTTATGAAAATCAAACTCACTGCTTACCGTTTTCAATGGATATTCAGCTGTTCGTTCAGCTAAATAACGCATTTGCGTATCTAAAATTTCATCAACTTCTTGCAGTGCAACTTTATACGCACTAAAAATTAATATACAACCTAAGATGACACTGAAAATTGAGGTGCCCCAAATCAGTCGTTTTTTTAATGAATAATGCACTGTTATGAAGTTCCAAAATTAAGTTACGATTGCCCTAAACGGTAACCCAATCCTCGAATCGTTCGGATAAAGTCTTTCCCGAGTTTAGCTCTCAGGTGATGTACATATACTTCAATCGTATTACTGGTCACATCACTATCGAAATCATATAACTTATCTTCAAGATTTGCTTTAGAAAAGATTTTATTTGGGTGACTCATTAAAGGAATCAGAATTGCCCATTCACGATTAGACAAATCAATACGCTGTCCTTTAAACGTTGCAATATGTTGCTCAACATTTAAAACCAGATCACCACTTTGTAATAGTTGCTCATGATTCGCAAGCTGAGCCTCTACGCCACTACGGCGTAATAGCGCATGAATACGGGCAAGTAACTCATCAAACTCGTATGGTTTGATCAAGTAATCATCTGCACCATGATTTAAGCCATCAACACGGTTTTGTAACTGATCTCGCGCTGAAATAATTAAGACGGGAGTTGCTGCTCTTTGGCGAATTTGCTTTAAGACCTGCATGCCATCCATCATAGGTAGCCCTAAGTCCAAAAGAATTAAATCGAATTTATTTTTAGCCAACTGAGCCAGACCGTCTAAGCCATTATTGACCCACTCCACTTCAAATTGATGATATTGCAGCAACGTTATTGTTGACTCTGCAATCATAAAATCATCTTCAATCATCAAGATTTTTGTCATGTTCTAGGCTCGCTTTAATTCACATGGGCACAAGAGTGCAGCATATCCAGTTGAGGGTTGATGACCTGAGTTTTTACACCTAACAAACTCAGTAAGCTTGGGAATAAATTATCCTGACTTAACTTTTCTTTAGTTTGTTGGCCTAAACAACTCACTTGTGCAAGGTTGTGTTGTTTCCAGCTATCAGAAAACCACATTATCATTGGTACATGCGTTTGTTGGGTCGGTGCAATTGCATATGGTGAACCATGTAAATATAAACCATGTTCACCCGTTGATTCACCATGATCAGATAAATACCATAAACCTGTTTGATATTTCGATAATTCTTTTAGGTTATTAATGATCTGACTTAACACATGGTCTGTGTATACAATTGTGTCATCATAACTATTTAATAACTCTGTTTGAGAACAACCCTGTATCGCATTAGTATCACAAGTCGGTTTAAACGGTTGATATTGGGCAGGTGCACGCTTGTAGTAGGCTGGACCATGACTTCCGACTTGGTGTAAAACAATGAGTCGCGGACGAGTGTCTTCTTTAGGAATAGTCGCTAAATACTCATTTAAGCTATCAATTAAAATATCGTCATAGCATTCGCCATCTTTACACCATTTTTGCTTTAACTTTTCTGGTATTTTGTACTGTTCAACACGATCACAAGTGCCCTTACAGCCAGAGTTATTATCAATCCAAGTTACTTGGTAACCCGCACGTTTAGCAATGTCCAATAGACCTTCACGGTGACTTGCTAGTTGTTCATTGTAGTCAACACGAGGCATTCCAGAGAACATACATGGAACCGACACAGCAGTTGCTGTACCGCATGAGCTGACTTGGGAAAAATTCAAAATATCTTGTTTAGAAAGTTCTGGATTCGTATTTTTCGAATAACCATTTAATGCAAAACTTTCTGCACGGGCAGTCTCACCAACAACGAGAACCATTAATTTAGGCAAGTTGCTTTGTACTTGCTGAACTTGATGAGCATCTTCTCCATAATGTATAAGTGGCAAGTTCTTCTTAGGCGCCATTTTATGGTAATAAGACATTAAGGAAGAAATGCTATTTTGTGGTGAGATCATACCTTTCAAATCACGATGCTCACGAAAAATAGATGCAAAATCAACATAATAAACAAATAGTAAAATACCCACGATTGCACATGAGGCTACAATCGAACCAAGCTTTTTCATTAATAAGTAAGATACTTTTTCTTGTTTAAGCTTTACCTGAGTAATTAGAATAATAGGCAAAACAACAAAGAAAACTGTCCAAAGCCCGAAACGTAATGAAATTAAATCAGAAACTTCAGAGACATCAGTTTGTATCATATTTTGAATCTGATCAGGTGAGATAATTACACCTAAGGTATTGACGAAATAAGAGCTAAAACCACCAATCACGATGAGTAAAATTGCAAAAATTTTAGCGGTCCATTTCCAGTTTAAAATCTGTAAAAGCGCATAATAAGCAGCAACCACAATAACTACTGTAGCAGCTAAAAATAGAATAGCCTTTATTCCAAAATATGGAGTTAAAAGGTGCACTTGGTGATAAAAACCAATATTTAGAATTGCCCCTAACCAAATGGCTATAATCAAATTAAACATAAACAGCGAAATCTGCTTATGTTTTAAAGTAGAAAAAAAATTCAGCATCTTGGGTGACTACAATCTTTTTATGATGCTCTAATGTAGAAATTGAAACTTAAAAATGACTTAAATAAAAAATGATCTAATTCAGAAGCTTTAAAGCATGCTAATTCTTTTAATTTATATAAAAAAAGACGAGGTTAGATTTAACCTCGTCTTTTGAGCTTTTAACTAAATATTGTTTTTAGAAACTGTATTTAGCCATTAAACCAACACGGTTGTCTTTGTAATCATCACCAGCAAAGGTTTCGCGTTTACCATTAACATATTCAATACCTAAGTCAATTGGTTTAACTGGTGTATAAATGACGTTGAGCCATGCTTGCTGAACTTTTTCATTACCCGCAGTATATGCTTTAGCATAGTCTGTGCCATCATCAGCGAATTGAGCACCGTATGCTAAAGTAGCACGTAGGTTAGGTAAAATCTTATAAGTTCCACCCACTTGTACAGCTACAAATTCATTTTGCTCAATATTATCATTAACTAAAGTATAAGCAGAATTACTACCATATAAGTAGTTACTGTTACCTACAACATAAGAAGCATCAGCAAAGAGTTTTAAAGGATCTGCTACTTTAAAGTCAGTACCTGCAGCAACGCCCCACCCAGTCTGGTCATCGCCCTTTCCTGATTTGTAGTTTTCAACAAAAGCTCGAGCAGAAGCATTACCATTACCACCAGCATAACCTTGAGTAATTTTAGCTGTTAATACAGGTAATCTATATTTAACTGAGTCACCTGTTGCTGAACTATTACCTTCCTCAGCTGAAACAAATAATTGAGTCGCAGGAGCTAATTTATAGTTATAACGTACTTGTGGAATACGCGTTGTACCACCACCAATGTTCGTCGAAAAGTCGATCATTTCTGGTGCGTGGCTCGCCAAGAAGTTAGATGTAGTTTGACCAAACAACCAGTTGTTATAAGTTAAGTAAGCATGACGAATACGTACATTTTCAGATTTGTTATTGTCACCACTTGCAAAGTCCAACTCAATTTTACCACCAACTTTGGCATTGCTTACAGGAGCAGTAAAATCTAAACCTAGACGAGTCGTTTTAGCAGTAGCACGCAATTTATCTTTTGCTTCACCATTAGACTTACTTACATCAGCGAAGTCACCATCCGCACCTTCGATAATATAGTTAGCATCGCCACGAACAAAACCATATAGATTCACATCAGCACCAGTTTTAGATTTTAATGATGCTAATGGAGAAGCTGGTGCAGCAGCTTGAGGTTGTGCCTTAACTTCAGCTAACTGTACTTGCTGTTGTTGCTGTACTTGCTGTTGTTGTTGCTGAACTTGACGTTGTTCTTGAATTAAAGCTTTTAACGCTTCAACTTCTTTACGAAGCTGTTGAATTTCCGCTTTGTCGGAAGTCGCAGCATGTGCCCCACTCATCATTAAAGCTGTAACTGTAAGAGCTAAACTTTTAATAACGAAAGATTTACGATTAAGGAATAGATCCATCAAAAACTCCTAAAAATATATTTTATGTTGCCTATCCATGCCAAGTTGATTTACGCCATTAAACTAGGGGCTAAAAAATCAACTCTCCTCCACATTGGTTACATTAATTTTATTACCGCAACCAAAACCAATTTCAACGTTGTGCAAGACTAAAACCGATAAACAAAGACATAAAAAACATACTTTGATTTACAGATTTTTACCTTAACTTCATGTTGTAACGAATCCTACACAACTCTCTTATCTTATAGAATGATTAAATCGTTATTTCATTATTCTTTTTTAGACTTTAGGCTAATAACCAATCTAATTGAACATTTTTCTGCCCATTTTGATTGATTCACATGATTTTTCTTGTTATCCAAATCCATTTTTTCTCCATTTAGCTTCCATTTGCTACCCACACAAGATGGCACAATTAATTGAGCATTTAAATAGCTAAAAATATACATTTTTAAAAACATAGACAAAGGTAGTAGATAAAGCTTAGATCACTGCTTGAGCAATATTAAAGTTCTTTATTTCATTTAGTTAACATTATTTTTCCTGTAGTTTCTCATGTTTCCAGAGGAAAATAGGCAGTAAACTGATCACTGCAATAATGACAATAGCTATCAAATAATGGAAATAACCGAGTAAATCTCCAATCACACCGCTAAAACTATAAAGAAGACCGCTAACAGTCGCCATAACTGAAACCTGAAAGGTAAAATCTGTCCCCGCATATTCTTTTCGACTGTAATGCATGACTAGAGTCAACATAGCTACCAATAGCATTGCCGAGAATGCATCTTCTAAAGCATTGACTGTATATATAACCCAGACATTCAACTGAATTTTTTGTTCATAGGCATAGGCTAAATAAGCATAGGCTCCTACACTCATAATTTTAAAAATTGAAAAGCCAATTAATGCTGCTGGTCTTGAAAAGTATTTAAGCACGCCTCCTGCTATTGCCGCCCCAGCGAGTGCTGCTACTGCACCGAGCATCGTGATGTAAACACCAATTTGAGTAAAACTTAACCCCATATCAACCATTAAAGGTTTAAGTAATGGTCCAGCTAAGCCGTCTGCTACTTTAAAAGTGATCAGTACCACCAACCAAGAACGGAGTTCTTTATTTTGAGAGAAATATCTTAGGTAAGCTTTAATTTTTAGGACTAAATTTTGCTGATTAAGTTTGAGTTCGCGACTCGCATGAGAAGTATGTTGAGGCTCTTTAAATAACCAAATAGGTAAAGTATTTAAAAATACTATGGTTGCTAATAGCAAGAAAGTGGGTTGCCATGTTAACCAGTCTAAGCACCAAAGTACGGCACCTCCCCCAACAATAAAACCTAAGCGTGAACCAATGACCTGAAATGTATTGCCCCAATGCTGCTGATCATGTTTTAACAAGTTGACTGCTAAAGCATCGGTAGCAATGTCTTGTGTTGCTCCAGTTAAGTTCATAAAAAGAAGGGAAATAAAAAATGCGAATAAATAAATAGGTTGATCTAAAGCTTGAACGGGGAAAAAAGACAAAATACACAGTACACCCACAGTCAAAAACTGAGTAGGTAGAATCCAACTACGATAATGTCCTAAATGGGAAAGTGCGTGTCGGTCGACCCACGGCGCCCAAAAAATCTTGATTGACCACGGTAACATTAATAAGCCAAAGCCACCAATATGGGCGAGTGAAACTCCTTCTGCTCTTAAGATCACGGGTAAAGCGTGGGTCATAAACCCAACAGGCAGTCCTTGGGCCCAATATAAAGAAAATAGCAGAAGATAAAGATTTTGCTGCCGCAACATAGAAACCTACTTTTTATTTGTTTAATGAGGAATAACATCAAATGTCATGTTGTTCTTACATTTTGCCAATGAAGCATATATTTCAAAAGATTAAGATAAAACTAGGACAAGTTAAAATTTAAAAAATATGGATCAACATTTCCCTAATTTACCTGATTTAGTACCTCAACGCGGTACTGCTTTAAGCCGAGCGCTATTTAAAAAACTTTTTTTAGCGCAAGGTTGGACAATTGAAGGTGAAGTTCCTAATTTGCCAAAAGCAGTGGCGATTATTTCCCCCCATACTTCCAATATTGATGGATGGTATGGATTTCTTGCGATTTTCGGATTAGGTATTCAAATTACGGTGTTAGGTAAAGATGCTCTTTTTAAACCCCCATTTAAACGAGCTTTAGATTGGGCTGGAGTCATTCCAGTTAAACGTGACACAGCCAATGGACTTACGGAGCAAGTCGTTGCAACCATTCAAAAATATGACAAGATCTGGATTGGAATGGCGCCCGAAGGCACACGTAAAAAAGCAAAAAAAATGAAAAGTGGTTTTTACCATATTGCTGCAAAAGCCAATATTCCCATTGTCATGTTTTCTTTTGATTATGATCACAAGACGATTCACTGCTTAGGTCACCTAAACCCAAGTGGCAACTATGATGAAGATCTCACCAAGATTTTTGAGCGTTATGAAGGAAAAATATCACCTAAAAATCGCAATTGGCTTGCCGAACCTTTACAAAATCTAGTGAAAAAAACCTAGCAAAAATTGAGCAAATCTGGTCTCATGAGCCCTCTTAATTTATCTCGACGTAGATTATTTTTAAAGATGAAAATTGCTCAATTTGCCAGTATTGGATTTATCTCTCTAGCACTATTTGGCTGTGATAAATTTAGCAAAACACCAACACCGACAACCTCAATGAAAGCCCGTGAACCTGTGATTGCACTTGCTTTAGGTGGCGGTGGAGCAAAAGGATTTTCACATATTGGTGTAATTAAGGTTTTAGAGTCTCACGGAATTAAACCTAAAATTGTCACGGGTACCAGTGCCGGTAGCTTTGTTGGAAGTATCTACGCAAGTGGACAAACGCCTTATCAATTGCAAAGTCTAGCGCTGAAGTTACAAGAGTCAGATATCCGCGATTTAACACTTAATCGTCAGGGTATTATTCTTGGACAAAAGTTACAGGACTACGTTAACCGTAATGTAGGCAATAAACCGATTGAGAAGTTCCCAATCCGTTTTGCTGCCGTGGCAACACGCCTTGATAATGGTCAAAAAGCTGACTTCATTAAAGGTAATGCAGGCCAAGCCGTACGTGCATCTTGTAGTATTCCAAATGTGTTTGTACCAGCGACAATTGGCAAGCAGAAATATGTAGATGGTGGATTGGTTAGCCCAATTCCTGTTAAAACTGCTCGTGATATGGGTGCAGATATTGTCATTGCAGTCGATATTTCTGCGCGTCCAGCAGGAAATCGCCCAGCCAATATGTGGGGACTACTGGATCAAACCATTAATATCATGGGGCAACAAAGTATTAATGAAGAGCTCAAGCAGGCCAATGTTGTCATTCAACCTAAAGTTGGTCATCTAGGTACTCTTGACCTCAAATCAAGTAATCAAGCAATTTTGGAAGGTGAAAAAGCAGCTCAAGCACAAATACGCCAAGTTGAAACTGCAATTGCGAACTTCAAAAAATCTCCAGCTGCATTTAAGCCTGCACCACGCCCTAAATTCTAATTGAGGTGGTTTTTTTCTATCCACACTCCCTATCATCTGCTACAGTGGTAAAAGTGATATTGAGTCACTTTTACCCATCATAAAGATATATAAAAGAGCAGATCTATGGAGTTTGTTATACAACCTTGGCACTGGTTTGTATTGGGTATCTTACTTATTCTTTCTGAACTGATTCTACCCGCCTTTGCCGCGCTTTGGTTTGGTATTGCCGCCATTATGGTGTGCTTTCTCTACTGGTTATTTCCAGATATTAGCCTCACAACGCAAATTGTATTGTGGATAGTTCTGTCAGTGCTATGCACCATTCTTTGGTTCAAATTTATTAAACCATTATCAATTGATAAAACTAAAGCGGGATTACCCCGTGAAGCGACTATTGGTCAAATTGGTATGGTGATTCAAACCGGTCTCGACCATGATCAAATTATCGTTCGTTTTCCAATGCCCATTTTAGGGGCCGATGAGTGGAACTGCCGAAGCACCACACCAGTCAAAGTCGGTGATCGTGTTAGAGTTATTGATATTTCGGGTAATGACTTAATTGTCCAGTCCCATGGTACTTCATAAACATTAAAGATAAAGAGAGGGTATTTTCATGCCAGTCGGTACTATTATTGTTTTAGCCTTTTTGGCTTTTGTGGCTGTCACCATTTTTAAAGGGGTTCGTATTGTTCCTCAGGGTTATAAGTGGATTGTTCAACGTTTAGGGAAATATCATTCTACCCTTAATCCGGGGCTTAATTTTGTGATTCCCTATGTCGATGAAGTGGCTTATAAAGTTACCACTAAAGATATTGTGTTAGATATCCCATCTCAAGAAGTGATTACGCGTGACAATGCTGTATTACTCATGAACGCTGTGGCATATATTAATTTAACCACACCAGAAAAAGCGGTTTATGGTATTGAAAACTATACATGGGCAATTCAAAACCTTGTACAAACTTCATTACGTTCTATTGTCGGTGAAATGGATCTAGATGATGCTTTGTCTTCACGAGATCATATTAAAGCGAAGCTCAAAGCTGCGATTTCTGATGATATTTCAGATTGGGGGATCACTTTAAAAACTGTTGAAATTCAAGATATTCAACCCTCTTCTACCATGCAAGCTGCCATGGAAGCTCAAGCTGCGGCAGAACGTCAACGCCGTGCGACAGTAACAAGAGCTGATGGTGAAAAACAAGCTGCAATTTTAGAGGCTGACGGTCGCTTGGAAGCCTCTCGCCGTGATGCAGAAGCACAAGTTGTTTTGGCTGAAGCTTCACAAAAAGCGATTGAGATGGTGACAAGTGCAGTGGGTGATAAAGAAACGCCAGTTGCTTATCTGTTAGGTGAACAGTATGTAAAAGCGATGCAAGATATGGCGAAATCAAGCAATGCTAAAACTGTGGTTTTACCTGCCGATGTTTTAAATACAATTCGCGGAATTATGGGAAAACATAATTAATTTATTTACTTTAAATACGTAATTTAAGTCAAAACGGCGACCACTATGTCGCCGTTTTTTTATGTTTTATATTATTGGTTTTTTAATTTTTTCTGATCTTTCAAAGGAAGTTTTTTTATAACCAAATCATAAGAGTCGCGAATTAAATCTTGAAGTAAATCGCTTGTTAAGTTCTTATGCGGTGTAATCGAAATCCAGTGTTTTTTATTCATGTGATAGCCCGGAACAATAAATGAATAGAGCTCCTGATATTCCTGACTTTTATAAGGATCACATTTGATATTAATCATTTTGACGCCAGCTACTTCTGCGGTCAGCATGAATATTTTTTCTAAAATTTTAAAAACTTCATAGTCTGGACCAAAAGGATGGGACTGTTGACTAAAGGGAAGATTTCGTGCAATTTCAATTGCATTTCGATGAAGTTGGGCACCATTCATTCTTTTCTCCTTTATTCATTGAATATGAATAGAAGTTATGAATATTGATTTAATCTTATTAATTGGTACGTGCTAAAAGGAATTGTGAGATATCTACTAATTCTTTTGCATCATCACCAAAATGAGCTAAAGCTTCAAAAGCTTGATCATGCAACTCTTTAGCATACGACTTTGCTTGTTCGAGCCCCATTAAGGCT
The DNA here is from genome assembly GCF_000581275.1 of Acinetobacter sp. 809848. Lineage (NCBI taxonomy): Bacteria > Pseudomonadati > Pseudomonadota > Gammaproteobacteria > Moraxellales > Moraxellaceae > Acinetobacter > Acinetobacter sp. 809848. Next base: position 51,602 of record NZ_JEXG01000009.1, on the reverse strand, counting down.
GGGTACGTCGATTTTTGTACTTGTTCATCCTTACCTGCGGTTTTACCCAAGGTTTCGGTACTCGAAGTAATATCGAGAATATCGTCTAATACCTGAAAAGCCAAACCAATCGTCTGCCCATATTGACGCAACTTTGGAATTGCTTGATCTGTTCCAGAGAAGATAGTCACTGCACCCATCATAATGGCCGCCTGAATGAGCGCACCGGTTTTATTGCGATGAATATTTTCAAGTTCGTCTTGAGTAATTTGCTTGCCTTCAGCTTGCAAATCTAAAACCTGTCCAGAGACCATTTTGGAGCTGGCAGTTGCTAAAATCTGCATTTGTTTTAATACAATCGCGGCATCGGTACCCTGGCCTTGTTCATCGAACAAACGGCTCCCTAAAACCTCAAAAGCCATTGATTGTAAAATGTCGCCTGCAAGCAAAGCAGTATCTTCACCAAACGCAACATGGCAAGTCGGCTGACCACGACGCAGTAAATCATTATCCATACAAGGCAAATCATCGTGTGCTAGTGAGTAACAATGAATAAGTTCAACTGCAACTGCAGCACGGCGAGCCGCAGCAAAATTCGGATTTGGCTGTAAAGAAGCCGTGGCATAACATAAAGCTGGACGCACACGTTTTCCACCAAGCATGACTGCATGGTGTACTGCACTTTTTAAAGGTTCTGGAATTGAAAAGGCGGCCAGTGTCGTCAATAAATCTTGTTGAATACGTTGTTGAGCTTGTTTTAAAACATCCGCATTAACTTGAGAGAGTGATGACACAGTCGCCTCGATAAAATCAGTAGAGAAATTTTATTGAATGTCTTGAAGCATTCATGCGCTACATCATACACGATTCACTGTGAAAAGTGCGTGATGAGTTTTCGAAGGCACATGTAAAAAAGCCTCTACAAAATGGAGAGGCTTTTTTCATTTTTAAGTGACTTTTAGAAACTGTCACCCGGAACGCGTACCCAACCTTCCATTAACACGCGCGCACTACGACTCATAATCGCCTTTTTAACAACCCACTGGCCATTTGTAAGTTCAGCTTGAGCACCAACACGTAATGTCCCAGATGGATGACCAAAGCGTACTGCTTCACGTTCACCACCGCCAGCTGCAAGGTTTACCAATGTACCCGGAATGGCAGCTGCCGTGCCAATCGCTACTGCTGCTGTTCCCATCATTGCATGGTGAAGTTTACCCATCGACAAAGCACGAACCAGTAAATCAATGTCATTCTCTGAAACGGACTTACCACTTGAAGCGGTATAATTTTTAGGTTTAGAAACAAAAGCAATTTTTGGTGTGTGCTGACGCGCTGCTGCTTCTGAAATATCTTTTATTAAACCCATCTGTACCGCGCCATAGGCACGAATTTTTTCAAAACGTGCTAGTGCTGTTGCATCACTATTAATATGATCTTGTAATTCTGTACCTTGGTAACCCAAATCTTCTGCATTTAAGAAAATAGTTGGAATACCAGCATTAATGAATGTCGCTTGGAAACGGCCAATATCAGGAACATCTAATTCATCAACGATATTTCCTGTCGGGAACATATCGCCGCCGTCTTCACCATCATCGGCTGGGTCTAAAAACTCAATTTGAACTTCAGCGGCAGGAAACGTCACTCCATCCAGTTCAAAGTCGCCAGTTTCTTGAACTTGTCCATTGCTAATAGGCACATGCGCAATAATCGTTTTTTGAATATTTTTTTGCCAGATTCGAACCGTGCATAGGCCATTTTCTGGAATACGATCTGCACCAACCAAACCATTTGAAATCGCAAAAGAACCAACAGCAGCAGTCAAATTACCGCAGTTACCACTCCAATCTACAAAAGCTTGATCAATTGAAACCTGACCAAATAAATAATCGACATCATGATCTGGCTGAGAACTTTTAGCGAGAATAACAGTTTTGCTGGTACTCGAAGTGGCTCCTCCCATCCCATCAATTTGTTTTCCATAAGGATCTGGACTACCAATGACTCGTAGTAACAGCTGATCTCTTGCTTGACCCGCAACTTGAGCTCTTTCCGGCAAATCATCAAGTTTAAAAAAGACACCTTTACTCGTTCCACCACGTATATAAGTTGCTGGAATTTTAATTTGCGGTACTGAGCTCATATCAACTGTTATCCTTACTATTATGTTCTTCTATATCAAAACAAGCATTCTTGTTTTACCCTTCTCTTCATCTTAAATTGTTTTAAGGTCAAGAGATAGCGATCTGATTTATACATCAATCGTATTGACGCGAGCATATTTTGTGAATTTAACAATGCTCTTGCAATGACTTAATCTAAGCAAAATCTAAGAAAAAAAGTCTATCTGAAATTATATTTTTTAGAGTACTTTTCACTCGAAATAGAAATATTAAAAGCAAGATTATGATTTTAAATAGTTTTTATAATTACTTTTCAGTCACTGCTTATTAATTTGTAGTCTAGGCTAAAATAACTCCATCTATTAGAATAATTTACTTATTCATAGTGAGTGAAGACCTTTGACCAACGAATCTTCTACACTTCAACGAGGACTAAAAAATCGACATATCCAATTAATTGCTATGGGTGGAGCAATTGGTACCGGATTATTTTTAGGCTCGGCGCAAGTGATTCAATCTGCGGGACCATCCATTATTTTAGGATATGCCATTGGTGGCTTAATTGCTTTTTTAATTATGCGCCACCTGGGAGAAATGATTGTTGAAGAACCTGTTGCAGGATCGTTCAGCCATTTTGCGTATAAATACTGGGGGAAATTTCCCGGATTTTTAACCGGATGGAATTATTGGATACTCTACGTTCTGGTTGCGATGAGCGAACTCACCGCAGTGGCCAAATATATTAATTATTGGTGGCCTCATATTCCAGCGTGGACGTCTGTCTTATTTTTCTTTGTCGTGATTACGGCAATTAACCTAACAAACGTCAAATTTTATGGTGAGTCCGAATTCTGGCTCGCTATTATTAAAGTTGCTGCGGTCATCTCTATGATTGTTTTTGGACTCTATTTGCTATTTACAGCAGATGTAGGCTCAAATATTTCATTTAGTAACCTTTGGTCTCATGGTGGATTTTTTCCAAATGGCTTTAGCGGCCTCTTCTATATGTTGGCTTTCTTGATGTTCGCCTTTGGTGGTATTGAACTGATTGGTATGGCCGCAGCAGAAGCAAAAGATCCGAAAAAAACGATTCCAAAAGCAATTAACCAAGTCGTTTTCCGTATTTTGATTTTCTATATCGGTTCACTAGCGATCTTACTTTCATTAGTGCCATGGAACCAATTAGATCTTGGCGGTCTCGACAAAAGTCCATTTGTTATGATTTTTAGCCAAATGGGAATTGGTTGGGCTGCACACTTACTTAACTTTATTATTTTAACTGCTGCTCTATCTGTTTATAACAGTGGGATGTTTGCAAATAGTCGTATGCTATACAGCCTCGCTCAACAAGGGAATGCACCAAAAGTTTTTGCAAAAACCAATAAACAAGGGGTTCCTATTCCCGCTGTTTTACTTTCTGCTTTATTAATCTTTGGTTGTGTTCTTTTAAATTACTTTGTACCTGAAGATGCTCTTGGACATCTTATGTATGTTGTAGTTGGTGCACTTGTTCTAAACTGGGCAATGATATCAATTACACATTTGAAGTATAGACGCTTTGTTAAGCACGCGAATATTAAGACATCTTTTCCAGCGTTATGGTCGCCTTTTAGTAATTACTTAGTTTTAGCGTTTATTGCTGTGGTTCTCTATATTATGTGGACTCAAGGCTTCAAAGAGTCAGTAATGATGATCCCTATTTGGATTACTGCAATGCTCGTACTTTTTGACTATTTAAATCCTAAAAAACTAGATTCCATTGAGAATCCTGAAGAATAAATAAATCTAAAAAGCCATTGTCTAGACAATGGCTTTTTTATTTAAAACTATAAGATTAAAGCCATATCTGAATCTCAGTTTAAAGCCACTGCTTCGTATCATCAGCGACAGGTGTGCCATGAATAACGTGCATAATCATTGCATGAGCAATACTGCCCTTAAATGGAATTTCAGGTAATTGATTAAATTTGAAAAACTGAGCATCGCTAAGTTCTTTCTCCTGAATTTCAATTTCGTCCGCTTCATATTCAGCTTTAAAAGCCAACATTAAGTTACTCGGAAATGGCCATGGTTGACTCGCCAAATACTGAATATTCTTAATGTGTAATCCAACTTCTTCTAATGTTTCACGTCGAACAGCATCTTCTAGTGTTTCCCCTACCTCGACAAAGCCAGCAATTAAACTGTACATCTGGCTCGTATTTCTAGCATTTTTAGCCAGCAAAATCTCGTCTTCACCACGCGTAATAATGGTAATTACACAAGGATTGACCCTAGGATATTGATTAAAATTACATGCTAGACAAGTCATTGAATATTCAGTCTTATGCTGCTGGGTTTTATGTCCGCAACGACTACAAAACTGATGATTACGGCGCCACTCTAGCAACTGAAAAGCGCGACTTGCCTGCTCAAACTGAGATTTAGTCCAATACTGTAAGAGTTGGCGAATGGGTATGAACTGATATCCATTTGGTATAAGTTCGCTTTCTTGGAAATCTCTTGCTATTACTAGAGGGTCTGCTTGTATAGGTAAATCATATTCCTGCTGTTCAAGGCAAGGTAGATTAAAATTCGCATCAACCAAAAGTTGTTGCTGCAGAAAAATATAAGCAATAGGATGGTTGTTGGTATCCATTTATATACTCGAGTGAAGAACCTTTCGACAGCCTCTACAGCTCCTTCAAAAGGATCAAGCTTAAAACATATTTTTCAAAAATCTTACGCATATTGGCAAACACCTTCAATTTATTTAATTTGTATCTTTTTGATTAAAATCACATTTTATTCACGCATGCTATGCTTTTAAGTTATGTCTATCTCTTTATAACTAAGTGACTCGTGATGAACTTAGAAGCTCTGCTTCACATAAAATTGATCTCTGAAAATATAGACTAGCTTTAGTTCCATCTCATGAAGCAAAAATATGCGATTTGGTTTAATTCTGGGTGATCAATTAAATCACCAACTCGCAACGCTCAAGTATTTAAACCGGAATGAAGACGTTATCTTGATGGCTGAAGTACTTGAGGAAACATCTTATGTTGCTCATCATCCACAAAAAATAGCGCTGATTTTTAGTGCAATGCGTCACTTTGCAAAAGAATTAAAAGCACAAGACTGGAAAATCCGTTATCACACATTTAAGCGCGAAAGTCATATAAAAAAGTTAGTCGACTTTATTGCTTTGCAGCAGCAACACTTCTCGGCGAATACTCTCGTCATTACCCAATGTGGTGAGTATCGCTTACAACATGAAATCGAAACTTCATGGGCTAACAAGCTAAAACTACCTGTTATGTGTCTAGAAGATGATCGCTTCTTTTGTACTGTAGAACAATTCAAGCGATGGGCAAACAAATATAAAACGCTAAGAATGGAATACTTTTATCGAGAAATGCGCAAGCAAACCCACTATTTAATGCATGACCAACAACCCGTTGGCGGGCAATGGAACTTTGATCAAGCCAATCGAAAAGCATGGTCAGGCAATCCATCTTTGCCATCAAAATTAGCCTTTGAGCATGATCAAATTGATATAGATGTTATTCAACTGGTCAAGAAAGAATTTTCACAACATATCGGCAATATAAACTCCTTTCAATGGGCAACTACCCGTCAAAATGCCCTACTTGCTCTAGATCATTTTATCTCTAACATCTTACCTCACTTTGGCGATTATCAAGATGCCATGGTTTATGGTTCAGATTTTATGTTTCATAGTCTGCTCTCACCTTATTTAAATTGTGGATTGTTGTTGCCAAAAGAAGTGTGTGACGCTGCTCAAACAGCCTATTACAGCGGACAGGCTCCCTTAAATGCAGTAGAAGGATTTATTCGGCAGATATTAGGGTGGCGGGAATATGTGCGTGGAATATATTGGTTATCTATGCCTGACTATAGTGATCAAAATACCCTTCATGCCACCACGCCGCTGCCACAATATTATTGGACGGGTAATACAAAAATGGCATGTATGGCCGAGTGTTTCAGAAATACCTTTGCACATGGCTACGCTCACCATATTCAGCGTTTAATGATTACAGGCAACTTTGCACTTTTAGCAGGTGTAAATCCATCAGAAATTTGCGAATGGTATTTAGCTGTCTATGTAGATGCTTATGAATGGGTCGAATTACCGAATACATTAGGCATGGCCATGTATGCTGATGGCGGCATCATGGCAAGTAAACCCTATGCTGCATCAGGTAATTACATACATAAAATGTCAAATTATTGTCAGCACTGTACATATAACGTCAAAACAAAAACTGAACCAGACAGTTGTCCATTTAACAGCTTGTATTGGTATTTTATGAGCCAGCATGAGGCCATATTTCGTCAAAATCCCAGAATGGCTATGGTCTACAAAAACCTTGATCGTATGAAAGATAAAGCTTCTGTCATGCAGCATGCAAAGTTACTTATTCATCAACTTGATGAGCTTTAAGATCATGAAAAAACAGCATCTACCCCAGAAAATATGTGTCTATTGTCAACGCCCTTTTGACTGGCGAAAGAAATGGGAGCGTTGCTGGGAAGAAGTAAAATATTGCTCTGAAAGATGTAAACGACAGGCTCGCTCAAATAAGTAAATATTCCACGCGATTGTTTTAACTGATTCAACACTACTCTTCATTGTTGAATCAGATGTATTTCAATTGGTTATATATGATGATGTTAAGCATATTTATACTGACGAGAGCAGTAAGCTCGTTCAACGGCTGGTGAACGTAATTGTTGATGTTTAGTTTTACGCCCTGCCATACGTTTACGCCAAAGTTTAAAACTATTGGTTTTCAGGTTATATCTCATTAAACGAATCACTTCGCTTTCACTTAAGCCATATTCTCGCTCAATTGCTTCAAATGGGGTTCGATCTTCCCATGCCATTTCAATAATTCTAGATAAGTCCTGTTCATCAATTTTTTTCATGCTATGCCCTTTTGAATTATAGGTAGCTAAATCTGATTTTTAACAAACAACCTTTCGGGAACAGTTTCATTTACTCAATTGCTTGTCTTAAATCTTTTCGTGTTTTGCTTCAGATCATAGAAAGATCAACATGAAGTTTTTGTGATTTTTTAGCTTTATAAACTGTTTTTCTACAGATATAAGTGTTTGAAACCGTTGAATGGTTCAACTTTATCTTTATTGGCCACTCTGGCAAAATTTTTAATAACTAAAACGTAAAAAAGCCATTGCCTTCGCAATAGCTTTTTTGTTTATAATCATAAAATTATGCGCCCTTAGCTTAACTGGATAGAGCAGTTGCCTCCTAAGCGACCGACGTGGGTTCGAGTCCCGCAGGGCGTACATATTTCATCACTTAATCCTTCACTTCAGCCAACAATGTTTCAGCTGCAAGTTTCCCTAAATTATTAGAAGCAAGCGGACTATCACCAGTTAGCAATTTACGGTCTCTATGACATTGACCTGTAATGCCCTTATTTAAAATTTCTACACCGAGTTTTTCAAGATTTTCACCCACTAACCAAGGTAAAGCTCCAGGCATATAACCAATATCAATATTTGCTCCTTTATCTAATGAATCAGGGAATACACAAATTTGATAGCCTTTAAAAATATAGTTTTCTGGCTGTTCATTAACTGCCGCAGCCAGTAATGAGGCTGGACCATGGCATAACGTAATAATAAATTTATCTTGTTCAACCGCCCATTTAAGAACTTTCTTTACCTCAAGACTATGTGGAATTTTAGCTAATACGCCATGCCCACCCGGAATAAATACAGCCGCATAGGGTGAGTTTTCACCAACTGCATTTTCTAAAATGTCAGCTAGTTTTAGCGGATTTTTTAATTTATCTGCATATTTCTGAAAGGTATCTAACACCACTTGTTCTTGCTTTGGCATTGCCCACATTTCAAGTTTGGCTGGATTTCCTGAAAGTGTCGCAATATCAATTTCGAAGCCTGCATTATCTAAATGAAACATCGGTAAAAGCATTTCTACAGGATGGTTACCTGTTGAAAAGAACTTACCGTTTTGCATCTGGATGTAACGTTCATCAGTTGCAATCATTAAGACCTTTTTATTGCCTGTATACGGCGTTGAATAAGTCGTACCATCGTAATCGGTTTTAGGAGCAGTATATTGACTCAGTGAATAAGGTGATGGGAAAAAGGCATTATCTTCAGCCAAATCTGGAGTAGGATTTTTATCATCAATATTTGCAGTATTCATTGTTACTATCCTTTTTCATCAGTATGGAAAGAAATAAGGTAAAAACCAATTGTTATTTCTTACTCAATTTATAGGTGAAGTTATAGAAGTGGTGCAATCTGCCAATAGAATTTGGCAATTTTTATAGAGAAATAGGCAGAATCTAGAATTATAAAATTCAGTTTAGGCGAACCTGTCGTTCGCCCAAACTTCAATGATTACAGCGTTACGCATTCATTTCTAAAACGATCTTTCCAATATGATCACCTTGTTCCATACATGCGTGAGCACTTTGTACATCTGAAAAAGCATACGATTTATAGATTTGCGGTAAACATTTACCTTGAGCCAATAATGGCCACACATGCTCATTCAAAGATTGGGCAATTTGTGCTTTTTCTTGGCTATTACGTGCTCGCATCGTTGAACCCGTAATTGTGGCACGTTTTAAAATCAGTTTTTGTAAATCAAATTCTTTTGCGATTCGTCCCCCCATAAAACCAATAATGACCAATCGGCCATCACGTTTTAATAGATTTAGGTTTTTCATGAAATAAGAACCACCTACAATATCTAAAATGACATCAACACCTTGATCTTGAGTGTGCTTCAAAACTTCCTGCTCAAAATCTTGGGTTTTATAGTTAATTGCTGTGGTGAAACTAGAGAGTGCTTTAATTTTATCTTCACTACCAACCGTAGCAAAAGTTTTAATCCCTAAAGCTTGGCAAATCGCTAAAGCTGTGGTTCCAATACCACTTGCCCCACCGTGAATCAATGCAGTTTCATGTTTCTTTAAACGGCCAATATCAAATAGGTTTGCCCAAACCGTAAAAAATGTTTCCGGAATCGCAGCAGCTTGTGTAAAAGATAAATTTTCAGGAATTGGTAATACTTGAGTTGCTGTTACCGCACAGTACTCAGCATAACCACCGCCATTTGTTAGGGCGCAAACTTTATCTCCAACCTTGAATTGATCGACTTGTTCACCTACAGCAACCACGACACCAGCGACTTCAAGTCCGGGTATTTGAGTAACACCTTTAGGCATTGGATATAAACCCATACGCTGCAATACATCAGGGCGGTTAATTCCAGCAGCCTTTACCTCAATTAAGACTTCATCTGCTTGAGGTGCTGGAATATTTGCATCTTGAACTTTTAGAACCTCAGGTCCACCAGGAGCCGTAATTTCAATAATTTTCATGGTTGTTGGAAGGGTCATATAATGCTCCATGTTTGATTTATATTTCAAAATACTAATCTACGTTAAATAATTGAAGACTTGGGTGGAACTCCAAACAGTCGCTTAAATTCTCGGCTAAATTGAGAAGCACTAACATATCCAACTTCATAGGCGGCTTCTGCGACTCCCATTTTATTGTTCGTGATTAACTCGCGTGCCTTATGTAACCGAGTAATTTTGATGTACTGTAAGGGCGAATAATTCGTCACCTTTTTAAAAGTTTGATGAAAAAGCGATATGCTCATGCCCGCTTGTTTCGCCAACTCTTGAACCGTTAAGTTATGATAATAATCACGTTGAATAATTTCACAAATGGTGTAAATCACGCCATTTCGACTTGCCATAGCCGATAAGCTCTCGACTAGATTGCCGCCTGAAGCCTGCACCACACGATAAACCAATTCTCTTTTAACTTGCTCACCCAATATAAAAGTATCTTGTTTAGAACGAAGTAAATTGAGCAATCTGAGAGCAACATCTGAAATGGTGGCATTCATGTCAATCACTCTAAGCCCACAGCTTAATTTTAAATCTTTTGAATGAGCATCTTCAGTAACCACTTGTTGCTGTTTATCCATTTTAGTAATGAGATCAGCTATCATTTGTGGTTCAAACTTTATTGCGATTGCCAACATGGGTTCATTATTTTCAACTACAGTATCGCAATCAAACGGTATTGCAATTGAGATAAATAAGCACTGTCCTTGTTGAAACTGAAAGATTTCTTTACCAATATATCCGCGCTTTAACCCCTGTATCACTAAAACAATTGAGGGTTCTTGCAGCACGGCAATAGGTGGTGTGGAATGATCTACACGCATTAAAGTGATATTAGAAATAAAAGTAGGATAGAGGCCTTCTGCTGGAGCCAAGTGCAAAAATGCATCGACCAAATGTTCTGTAAGATGATTTTGCGGCATAGTTTTATTGTGAGAGATAATCTAATAGTCAATATAACAATGAACCCAAAATGAAAACATCTGTCTTACGTTTACTTTGTATAAATAGGCAATCCAAATCAATTTTTAGGCATAAAAAAACCTAGAGCATTCTAGGTTTTTTCACTTTATCAGGCTATTTAAGCCGATAAATTAAAGAACATTGCTGCAATCAAAATAATTACACCGAGGACAATTCGGTACCAAGCAAATACACGTAAAGTGTGACGTTCTACAAACAGTACCAATGCTTTTACAACAAACAGCGCGGCAATAAAAGCAGCAACGAATCCCACCCCAATATTAACCATATTGTCTGAGGTCAATACGTCAGCATTTTTAATCAAGTCAAAAGTCGCAGCCCCCAGCATGGTCGGCATAGCAAGGAAGAAAGAAAACTCTGTAGCAGCTTTGCGTGATAAACCTGCAAACATTCCGCCTACAATTGTTGCGCCTGAACGCGAAGTTCCCGGAATCATCGCCACACACTGAGCAAGACCTACTAAAAGTGCTTGTTTAAAAGTAATTTTAGTTGCATCAAGTGTCTTATGTTCAAACTGTCTAGATTCAACCCAGAAAATGATCAGGGCGCCGACAATTAAGGCAATCGCAACCACAATTGGGCTAAATAGAACACTTTTAATAAAGTCGACAGCTAGAACACCAATAATGACTGCTGGAAAGAATGCAATAAGCACACTAATCGCAAAATGACGTGACTCCACATCACCGCTAAAGAATCCCTTAATCAAGTTAATAATTTTTTGTCGGTATAACCAGCACACTGCCAAAATAGCACCTAACTGGATTACGACCTCAAATACACGACCGCCGTCTGAGTGGAAATCGATAATATGACCAAATAAAATTAAATGGCCTGTACTCGAGATAGGTAAAAATTCAGTTAAGCCTTCGACAAAGCCTAAAAACAGTGCTTTTATAACTTCAAAATTTTCCATAACTTGCTCAAAGAAAGTTAATCATTAGAACGACCTAAAATTTGTTTTATCGAAATTGGTAAGTCCCAAATTAGACTTAACACATGTTCAATATCAGATCATTTCTAACGTTTGTGGTTATTGCCCCTAGTTAAAGGCAGTTTATTTAAAGTGCGATAATGTATCACATCATGATGACAAACTTGGGTTAACTATCGTAAAAAGATAAAACTTGGTTAAGAACTGCCAAAGTTTTTCTTGTTATAGACAAAGCTTTTTACCTTTACTTACTCTACAAAATGATCTTAAAAAGTCCTTAAAAAAACATGATATTATTCTGATCAAATGCAACTCATATCAAAAATTCAATCTGAATGAAAAATATCAAAATTAATGCACGCCATCTCATTATCGATTTATTTCTTTCCTCTGCTTACCCTCAGCTCACGATTAGACAAATATTAATTGCCGCTAAACTTTTTAATATGAGTGACAACGGTATTCGTGTGGCTACGACTCGGCTATTAAATGAAGGCATGATAGAAAGTGTAGAACGCGGTATTTATCAACTTTCGCCATCAACCAAAGAATGGGCAAAAGTCATTTTGAATCGTAAAAATGGCATTAAGCAGACTAAAGAATGGCAACAACACTATCTGGCAGTATTTACGGGGACATTAGGTCGTATTGATCGAACCGCTTTAAAAAAGAGAGAACACGCTTTACGTCAATTTGGTTTTAGAGAACTCGAAACTGGAATTTATATACGTCCAGATAATTTAGCGTATAGCTTTGAAAAAACATGTGAAGAGCTCATTTTAGCGGGTCTTGAAAATGAAGCTAAAATTTCTATTATTCAAAAATTTGACGCAAAAACAGTTGCGTTAATTCCTTCCTTGTGGGATACCAAGCAGCTTGAAAAAAACTATGAAATGTATAGTCAAGATATCCAAGAATGGCTTTTGAATTATAAAAATTTATCCTTAAATGAGGCTGCTACCCAAGCTTTATTATTAGGACGTGAAACCATTACCTTACTCATGAATGATCCTCTACTGCCTTCTCCATTTGTTGATGAACATGCCCGCAATCAGTTTGCTCAAAATGTACAACAGCTCGATTCGATTGGACAAAAGCTATGGCAGAAACTTTATGAAAATGAATTAGCCCACTAAAGGGCGATTTATTTTTTTACAAACAAATATTTCACATTTTAAAATTTTATGATTATATTTGTAATATAAGATATGGATACCAAAATCTGATTTGGGAGAATAAAAATGAATGCACAAGTGAGTGTGACCGATCTATTTAGCAGAGAAGAAATACAAGAACTCACACAACCCTCAGATATATACGGTGCTTGGGCTGTTGCAAGCACATGGGCCGTTATTGGCGGAACATTTGCAAGCTTAATCATGATGTGGGATTACTTACCTAGCTGGGGCAAATTACTTGCTTGTATGCTAGCTTTAGCTATATTGGCAGGTCGCCAGTTATGCCTAGCAATTTTGATGCATGATGCATCTCATAAAAGCTTATTCAAAAATAAAAAAATAAATGACTTTGTAGGTGAATGGCTATGCGCCCGTCCAATCTGGAATGATCTACAAAAATATCGCGTACATCATGTTCGTCATCATGCAAAAACCTCTACTCCAGATGACCCTGACCTTTCGTTAGTTTCTGGTTTTCCTGTAAGCAAAAAATCTCTTACTCGTAAATTTTTACGCGACTTAACAGGTATGACAGGATTAAAGTTTAGCTTTGGTCGAGTGTTAATGGATCTCGATTTAATGAAATGGACTGTTGCAAATGATCAAGTCTGGCTAGATCGAAGCAATAAAGATTTCGTTGACTATGCCAAAAGCCTAATAAAAAACAGTAGCGGAGCTATTGCAATCAATGTAGCTCTTTATGGTGTTTTAAAAGCTTTTGGTCAGCAACGGTTTTATTGGTTATGGCCTTTAGCGTATTTGACACCGTTTCCTTTATTTTTAAGAATTCGCTCAATTGCCGAACATGCAGGTATGCAAACGAGTAATACAGCTTTAACCAATACCCGTACTACACGTGCAGGTTGGATTGCTAGAAGTTTTGTAGCGCCTATTCATGTCAATTACCATATGGAACACCATTTAATGGCTTCGGTGCCCTACTTCAAACTGCCGCGTATGCATCGTCTATTGAGAGACCGCGGCCATGTTCCAGTACCACCTAGCTATTTTGAAGTGATTGAATCACTCTCATCTAAGCCAGAACAATCTACTTAATTGACTTAAATCATAAATGAAAAGCCACGAATTTAAATTTGTGGCCCTTTAATTTGAATCCGCCATTTTATGCTGGGTTTGGAAATATTTAGGCGTTACTCCCATCCAGCGCTTAAATGCACGGGTGAAGTGAGAAGTCTCGGCATAACCTAGCATTAAAGCGACTTTTTCGATCGACATGTTATTTTGAGCTAAAAGTTTCTGGGCATGCTCCTTTTTGAGAGAGTCTACCAAGAGGGTAAAACTAGTATCATCAAGAGCTAAATAGCGTTGCAAAGTTCGCTCTGACATATTCATGATATGAGCCACTTGCCCAACTTTTAATGTCTCAATCTCCCCATTCAAAAGCAATTTTTCGGCAACTTGTTTGACTTGTCCTTTCCAACCACTTTTTAAGTTTAATTTCTCTATATCCCGCTTACATTGCGCATTTAATAACGGCGCTAGCATTGGGTCTGCCGTTAATACAGATTGTGCTAAATACTCTTTTGGAAATATCCAACGATTACCCTTTTGGTTAAATAAACAAGTCACAGCCAGTTGATGACTGATTTGGTCAAAACCTATCGGCTCTGGCATTTGTAATTCAACTTTTCCCAAATGAGAAAGCCCTGTTAATTTTTTCGCAATTTGAACAAAACCGAGTAACAAAAAAATGTTGGCATTTGGGCTCAGTTGAAATGCACTGACAGGCTGATGAATTGACCAACATGCATCATTATTTTCTTGTTTTAATTCCGGTTTAAAAACCTTACAACGTGAAGCAATGAATTGTTCAAGTATTTTCAATGCTTCTCCTAAATTTGGAGAAACTATGGCAGCCATTCCGACTGAACCATAACATGAAGCCGTCATACTTAAAGCTAAATAACCTGCTAGTGCTGGCTCTTTGCATAACTCGATTGCCCGTTCAATAAACTGATTTAAGATATTGAATTCAACATACCAGTAAGGCTTTTCTAATTGGTCTAAAGTTATTCCACTACCATTTAAAAGCTGCTCACCAGAGACACCCCACCGCTTAACAGTCTCAACGATTAAATTAATATAAGTTCCGGGTAATTCTGGATTCATAAACAACCCATATGAGCAAAATAAAATGGCGTAAAATGGTAAAAACTGTCAGTTCATGAACTATGCCATGCTTTTAAATTGATGCATAGTTATTCAAAACAAAATCCGCTGAATTGCACCAGACAGCAAAATTTCTGAAAAAGAATACAGGTCCTCCCCTATGAACATTCTAATTGTCCATGCTCATCCAGAACCACAGTCTTTTACCACTGCTCTAAAAAGTACAGCTAAGCAAACATTAGAAAAATTTGGGCACAGCGTAGAAGTTTCAGATTTATATGCGATGCAATTTAACCCTATTGCATCCAAAGCGGATTTCTTAGAGCTTAATCAGCCTGAGTATTTTAACTATGCACTTGAACAAAGAAATGCCAGCAAAAATCAGCTTCTAGCTCCAGATATTCAAGCTGAAATTGAAAAGGTAAAAAAAGCTGATCTCGTCATTTTAAATTTCCCATTTTATTGGACATCTGTTCCAGCAATTTTAAAGGGCTGGATTGATCGTGTGTTTGTCTCTGGACTTTTTTATGGGGGCAAGCGTTTTTACAACCATGGCGGCATGGCAGGTAAAAAAGCGATGTTGTGTTTAACACTCGGTGGTAGAACACACATGTTTGGAGAAAACTCAATTCACGGACCAATCGAAAATTATTTATCGCCGATTCAACGTGGTACTTTGGCATATGCTGGTTTTGAAGTCCTACCTCCATTCATTGCTTACCATGTACCGTATATTAGCCAAGAAGCACGACAAACCCTTCTTGAAGACTATGTAATCTACCTTACTCATCTGGACCAGCTCGAGTCATTAAAATTTCCCAAACTTGAGCAATTTGATGAAAAGTTATACCCACTCTAATGCTGTGTTTTAGCTCTAAAAATAGAATAGCCGAATTTAGATCATTATTTTCGGTTTTTTATTACACATAACTTTCAAATATAGAATCCAAATTCGCTCAAAAAATAGATCAAATGGTAAAAAAATTAAGGTAAACTTTTTCATAAAATGAATAATATAAAATTTAATCAATAATATACAGATGTAGAGAAACTGGACTTATCAACTAAAAATGACAACTAATACTCATTTCATAATCACTTAATTCATATTTTTACAAAAAAATCTTTGACCATTTTTCTTGAATTTGTGACAAAAATGTCATAAAAACAAAGGTCACCACTAATAGATAAAAATATAAATATCAATTAATTAAATTAATTTAACAATACAAATATTCCTTCATATTTCATCCATTATTGACTCTATTTGTATAAAAAGTGAGTACTCCTCAGTTCATATAACAGATTTACTCTTATTGTAATTATGCTATTTTTGTTACATGGAGTTATCAAAGCTTCTATTACTTGTAATTTGGAGCTTTGAAGGCAACACAGTTTAAACGGTTTAACTCTGTTACTTTTAAAAAAATGTCTTGAAGTTCAAGGAAAGATTAAAATGAAATTAAAACATCTGAGCACTGCAATGATTTTAGCAACGCTGCCTGCAACTGGGGTTTTTGCAGCAGCATTGGATCGCTCTGGACAATCAATGTCTGCATTTTTGCAGCCTGGTAACTACTTTGAAGCTGGTATTTCTGTTTTAGACCCAGATGTATCGGGTAAAGAAGCAGGATCAAGCGCAACACGCCGTGATATTAGCGATATGGGTGAGGATTATTTTTTCCCAAATGCAGCTTTAAAACTACAACTTAACGATAAATTCTCATTTGGTTTACTGTACGATCAGCCATTTGGTGCAGATGCAGAATATTCTGGGAAAAATGTATTTGTATCAGATTCTTCTAACACAATTTTAGCGCAAGACAGACTAGATGTAATTCGTGCCAATACTATTGATACAACATTTAACGGATTAACTAGCGATCAGCGTGTCGGTGCTGTTCTGCAAGCCCAGGGAGTTGATTTAAGCTCTGATGCTGGGAAAGCACAATTTGCTGCTACTTTAAGTGCGTATAATAATAATGCAGCTACTAAAGCTGCTATCGATACAGCTGTAAAACAAAGCGTCACAGAAAGAGTAGATGCTGGAATAAATAACATTAATGGTTTACTCGGCAAAGGTGGCACTAAAGTTGAAGTTGATACTCAAAACCTTGCTATGGTTTTTGGTTTCCAACCAAATAAAAATTGGAACCTCTATGCAGGTGGTGTGTATCAAACAATTAAAGGAAATATTAGCCTTCGTGGACAAGCTTATAGTATCTACAATGGCTATGATGCAGATATCAAAGAAACTGGCGGTGTGGGTTGGCTAGCAGGTTTTGCTTATCAAATTCCTGAAATTGCACTTAAAGCTTCTTTAACTTATCGTTCAGAAGTTGACCATGACGTCAATATTCGTGAAAATTTGCCTACACTTCCCGCTCTTTCATTATTAGGGCAAGCTGCAGCGGCCGATGCAATTAAAAATAGCTCAGCAGATACCACAATTACTACACCTCAATCTGTTAACTTTGATTTCCAAACAGGTATCATGGCTGACACAGTTGCGTTTGCAAACATTCGTTGGGTGAACTGGAAAGATTTCTCTGTTCAACCATACAAATTTGGACAGCTATCAAAAGTTGTAGGGCCTATTGTCAACCGCCCAAATGGTTTCGATTTAGTGAGCTATACAGATGACCAATGGACAGTAACCACAGGTGTTGGTCGCAAACTTACCGACAAGTGGGCGGGTAACGTTTCTGTAGGTTGGGACTCTGGTGCGGGTGACCCAATCACAACTTTAGGTCCAACTGAAGGTTACTGGAACGTAGGTTTAGGTCTTCAATATAGCCCTACTCCACAAACGTTTATTGCTGGTGGTGTAAAATACTTTTGGTTAGGTGATGCTAAAGCTCAAACTGGTGCGCAAGCGGGCGGTGATGAATATGTTGCAGAGTTCTCTGACAATAATGCAATCGCTTATGGTTTAAAACTTGGTTATAAATTCTAAGTTTAAAAACCATAAATAATAAAAAAGGCGCTTAAAGCGCCTTTTTTATTATTTATATTAAGCTGGGATATTACGCTGTGAAACTGAACGGATTGCTTCTTTTAATGCATCATAGCCGTGAATAGCTGGGAACTGTGGAAACTCAGCAATCACATTTGCAGGTGCATCAAACAAGAAACCATGGTCCGCTTCACCCAGCATGGTTGTATCATTATACGAGTCACCCGCTGCGATTACTCGGAAATTTAAACCATGTAGAGCTTTAACAGACTCACGTTTTTGATCGGGTTGACGTAGTTTATAAGCGGTAATCATACCTTCTTCATCTGTCTCTAACTTATGACAGAAAATTGTTGGCCACCCTAATTGCTTCATTAAAGGATGCGCAAATTCATAGAAGGTATCTGACAAAATCACAAGTTGAAAATGGGTACTCACCCATTCAACAAACTCTTTTGCACCTGGTAATGGCCCCATCTCAGCAATGACTTCTTGAATATCGTTTAAGCCTAAACCGTGTTGTTTTAAAATATTAAGACGCTGAGTCATTAAAACATCATAATCCGGAATATCACGAGTTGTTGCTTCGAGTTCTTTAATCCCTGTTTTTTTAGCGAAATTGATCCAAATTTCAGGAACTAAAACCCCTTCAAGATCTAGGCATACGATTTCCATGAATGCTTCCAACGTTGGTTAAAAATTGCTGTATCATACCATTAAGATTTTCAGTTTTGCGTTGTTATTGATCAAATCAATTTTATTCATAAGGATCGAAATTAAAGTGCTAAGCACTTTATCAACTATCCTTTAGAATATTTTTCATAACTCAATGCGCCCAAGCCTTTTGCCAGGAACACACATGACCGTTATTCCGACTATTGATATCGTAGATGCTCTTGCTGCTGAATATGCAACCAAAAGCCCTCGAGAAATTTTAGAACTTGCCTTAAGCCAACAAGGTGAAATTGCAATTTCATTTTCGGGTGCAGAAGATGTTGTGTTAATTGATATTGCTTCACGCTTAGGCAAACCTTTCCGTGTATTTAGTCTCGACACGGGTCGCCTGCATGCCGAAACTTATCAATTTATTGAAACTGTCCGTAAACACTACAATATCAATATCGAAGTTTGTTTCCCTGAATCTGAAGCTGTTCAAAACATGGTAAACGAAAAAGGTTTATTCAGCTTTTTTACAGATGGGCATCAAGAATGTTGCGGTATTCGAAAAGTTCAGCCTTTGCGTAAAAAACTTGCGACTTTAGATGGCTGGATTACGGGTCAACGTAAAGATCAAAGTCCTGGTACGCGTACAGAGATTCCTGTAGTACAAGCTGATGCAGGTTTCTCTGGCCCAGGTAAGCAACTCATTAAATATAACCCTCTAGCGAACTGGACAAGTGCTGAGGTATGGAGCTACATCCGTATGATGGAAATTCCATATAATCCTCTTCATGAGCGCGGTTTTGTTTCTATTGGCTGTGAACCATGTACACGACCTGTATTACCAAATCAACATGAGCGTGAAGGACGCTGGTGGTGGGAAGAAGCCACCCAAAAAGAGTGTGGCTTACACGCAGGTAATATGAAAAAGTAATTGGATATCAAAAAACCACTGGTAAATCAGTGGTTTTTTTTATGTCATGTTCCGTACACAAAGTCATATTTTCTCTACTCTAAACGCTATATACTTAATTTTACGGTTCTATAATTCTAATAAGAGCTCATATAAGGGCTTCTTAGAAAAATGCATGAGGCACAATGATTTATGCGTCCATTACACCCAATTGATTTCATTTTTCTGTCACTTGAAAAAAGACAGCAACCCATGCATGTCGGTGGATTATTTTTATTTGAAATTCCTGAAAATGCACCAGAAACCTTTGTACATGATTTAGTAGAAGATATTAAACGCTCAAAGAGCATTCCTATTCCTCCGTTCAATAACCGCTTAAGTGGTTTATTTTGGGATGAAGATGAAGAATTCGATATCGATCATCACTTTCGCCACATTGCTTTGCCTCATCCTGGCCGTATTCGTGAACTTCTGGTGTATATTTCACAGCAGCATAGTTCACTAATTGATCGTGCAAAGCCACTTTGGACTTGTGACATTATTGAAGGAATCGAAGGCAATCGTTTTGCCATGTATTTTAAAATCCATCATGCAATGGTAGATGGTGTTGCTGGTATGCGTTTGATCGAGAAATCTCTATCAAAAACACCAGAAGAGAAACATGTTGTTCCTTTATGGTGTGTTGAGAGCAAAAGAGCTAAGCGTCTAAAAGTACCAACTCCAAGTACTAGTAAAATTAAAAGTATTTTAGGCGGTATTAAGTCTCAACTCGACATAGCTCCAAAAGTCATGCACGAGCTATCTCAAACAATATTCAAGGAAATGGGTAAAAATCCTGATTATGTTTCTACTTTTCAGGCACCAGTTTCTATTTTGAACCAAAGAGTCAGTGCTTCACGTCGTTTTGCGGCCCAATCATTTGAATTAAGCCGCCTTAGAAAAATTTCAAAAGCATTAGGCGTGACGATTAATGATGTTGTCCTAGCTGTATGTTCAGGCGCTTTACGTGAATATTTGATTAGCCAAAACAGCTTACCTAAAAAGCCACTTATTGCCATGGTTCCAGCTTCATTACGTACAGATGATTCTGACATGAGCAACCGAATTACCATGATTTTGGCAAATTTAGGAACTCATAAAGATCAACCATTAGAACGCCTAGAAATCATTCGTCGCAGCATGCAGAATTCAAAGCAACGCTTTAGCCGCATGACTGCGAATGAAATTTTAAACTATAGTGCGGTTGTTTATGGTCCGGCAGGATTAAACATCATGTCAGGAATGCTTCCTAAGCGTCAGGCGTTCAATTTAGTGATTTCCAATGTACCAGGACCACGTGAGCCGCTTTATTGGAATGGCGCGAAATTAGATGCGCTCTACCCTGCTTCGATTGTCATGGATGGACAAGCTCTAAACATTACCATGACCAGTTATTTAGATAAGCTTGAAGTTGGATTAACAGCTTGTCGAAATGCTTTGCCAAAAATGCAAAACCTTTTGACTCATTTAGAAGATGAGATTCAACGTTTTGAAGAAATTATTGCAGAGAAACAACTGAAACATCATTCAGCAAGTTAGAAAATTAAGGGGCTTTGAATTGGCCCCTTATTTTTTGATTGTGCGGCACTGGTTAAGCAACTGATGACATACTGAACGAATCATTGCAGTTGTGATTGGTACTTCTTTACCTTGGTCATTCAACATATAGCAGCTATTTACTGGCGTGCTTTCTAAAACATGTTTAAGACCGTTGCTAATTAAGTTTTCACTTACATTCATGGGTTATACCTCTTATTGTTTGCTAAGACGTTTAATAGGGAGAACGTCTAGGGCTACTGTATGTAAGTAGTATTTAAAATTCATGAATGAAAGTAAAATTTCAGTTGTAACAAGGATTAAGCGATATCTTGTTACAACTTTAACTTAAAATGATATCGTATTGCTCTTGCGTATATAAATTTTCGACCTGAAATTTAATAACACGGTTAATAAAATGCTCTAAATCGGCTACTGCTGGTGCTTCTGCTGTTAATAATCGGTCAATCACAGAAGGATGCGCAACAACAGTAAAGCCACTCGTTGACTCAAATGCGCGGGTATAACGTAATATCTCACGAAATATTTCGTAACACACTGTCTCCGCTGTTTTGACAAAACCACGCCCTTGGCATGTTGGACATGATTCACATAACAAGTGTTCTAATGATTCACGAGTTCGTTTACGCGTCATTTCGACCAGACCAAGTTCTGACACTTGAGTAATTTTGGTCTTCGCGTGATCTCGCTCAAGCATTTTCTCGAACTGACGCATCACCTCTTCACGGTGAGTTGCTTCTTGCATGTCAATAAAATCAATAATGAGAATCCCCCCCAAATTACGCAGTCTAAGTTGACGCGCGATAACTTGAGTCGCCTCCATATTAGTTTTAAAAACCGTGTCTTCAAGACTACGACCACCTACATATGAACCTGTATTAACGTCAATCGTTGTCATGGCTTCAGTCTGGTCGATCATCAGATAACCGCCCGACTTCAAAGCTACGCGAGTTTGTAAGGCTTTTTGAATATCTTCTTCAACATTATAAAGATCAAATAGTGGTCGCTCACCCGGATAATGAATGAGGCGACTCTTCATATTCGGGACAAACTCATCTACAAACTCAAGCAGTTTTGCGTGAATCTCTCGCGAATCTACATAAATCTTTGCAGTTTCTTCGCTTGCTAAGTCACGAATAATACGTTGAGGTAATGGAAGTTCTTCAAAAATTAAAGAAGGAACAGCAACGTCAGTCTGCTTACGCTGAATGTACTCCCACAATTTGCTCAGATAGCACATGTCCTGAGCAATTTCTGCCTCATCCACACCTTCTGCAGCTGTACGGACAATCACGCTACCGGGTAAATTATGCTCAGATTGAATACCTTCAATAATATTACGCAGTCGATCTCGCTCTTCTTCAGACTCAATACGCTGCGAAACACCAATATGGTTGCCATACGGCATTAAAACCAAATAGCGAGAAGGGATTGAAAGATCTGTACTTAGACGTGCACCTTTTGTGCCCAACATATCTTTCATTACTTGGACAGTAAGGGTTTGCCCAGGATGTAATAACTCAAAGACATTTGGGGTAGGCTGCGAACGAGGCCAAACCATATCATTGATATGTAAAAAGGCTGTTCGAGACAAACCAATATCAACAAAGGCAGCTTGCATGCCCGGAAGCACTCGCACAACTTTACCCTTGTAGATATTGCCGACTAGACCGCGTTTAACTGTACGCTCGACATACAGTTCATTAACAGTTCCATTTTCGATTAATGCCACCCGACACTCCATAGGTGTGACATTAATAAGTAGTTCTTCTGACATACATAAACTCAAAGTATTATAAAATTTTTATTAAAGAGTCAGAGAAGCTGTTAACTTTAACGTTGTCTAGTGTTCATCGACAATGCTATTCAATGAAGAATGATAACAACCCCTTATGTCTTTACTCTTTTGAATAACTGTGCAAATTCGTATAAAGGAAGTCCTACCACATTACTATAACTTCCTTGAATTTGGGGAATATATTGCGAGGCAATTCCTTGAATTGCATATCCACCCGCTTTTCCAACAGGCTCACCCGTGGTCCAATAATCTTCCATATCCTGTGTAGTCAGGTGCTGAAACTCAACTTGTGTTTGCACTACCTGACTTAACATCTGTTGTTGAGTCGCAACGCACAGTCCAGAAAACACATCATGCCAACGTCCAGATAATTTTTTCCAGATTTCAAAAGCATGATTTTTCGATTCAGGCTTACCAATAATTTGACCATCAAGTCCCAGACTTGTATCGGCAGCAATAACAATTGCTTCTGGAAAAAGCTTCAATACAGTCTGAGCTTTTTCTCTAGCCAACCGTTCAACATAATGATGAACTAGCTCATTTTCATGAACAGACTCATCAATGTCAGGACTATAGATTTCAAAATCTAAGCCTAGCTGTTGCAACAGCTCCTTCCGACGAGGAGAGCTAGATGCTAAAACTATATGCGCCATTTTGCCAAACAATAATAGACGACTGGCCACGTGATGATACTTGTCATCAAAGGTTGCCAATGTCTAGCAATCGAAAAATGAATTCCACCCATCGTCTGTGTTACCCACATAAATGCTAAATGGGCAATAATGACCAGCGTTGCTATCGTCCATAAATTAACAAAAGTTAAAATACGGCGTTCCCGAATTAAAAAACGGGTAAGAAAAGTCACAATTACAAAACTTAAGGCATTGAGTCCTAAAGGCGCATCAAGCAGTAAGTCTGTAAAGATCCCCATCCCAAATGCAAACCAGACCCCACACCATGTTGGCTGACATACTACCCAAAATAGCATGATCATCAACATGAATAGCGGCCGCCATCCTGAAATATCATAAGATAGCGGATAAACCATAAGTACAGAACCCACAATAACGGAGAGAATAATTCCCCATAATGGATCTTTACGCTTTTCTCGTTTCAGTTTAGCGATCGGCATATGGCTGCTCCTTCGCTAATGATTCAGAGAACAGTACAACTACATGATGGCCTGTTGCCAATTGTGCTGATGGTGTTACATCAATTTCAGCAAATTCACCTGAATTATGGCGTTTTATTTTGGCAACTGTACCCACTGCGTAACCTGCTGGGAAATGTTCACCCAAGCCTGAGCTAAACACTTTATCACCCACCTGAATATTCGCACTGGTCGGGACATATTCCATTTTTAAACGGCCCAAATCACCTGTACCAGAAACAATCGCCCGCATTCCAGTACGCTCAAGACGTACCGACAGTGAATGTTCTTTATCTGATAACAACATCACACGTGAGCTATGAGGGTATACATTAATAATCTGCCCCATAATCCCCTTATCATCCAGAACCGTTTGACCTACCTTTAGATGGTCCGTAGAGCCTCGGTTAATAATGATGATATGGCGTAATGGGTCTGCATCTGTCCCAATCACTTCGGCAATTTCCATACGACCATCAATAATTAACGGTGTATCAAGAAGGCCTCGTAAACGGGTATTTTCAGCTGACAGTTCAGAAAGCTTCTGTAAGCGGACTTGAGCTTGTAAAAGCTCAGCCTGCATCGCGGTATTTTCACGACGCAGTTGTGCTTCAGATTTTGTTTGTTGATTCAGCCATTCTCTCGACAGTACCGGATAACTAGCCAATGCATAAATTGGGTTATATGCAGCGTACAAGACATCCCTTGCTGGCTGAATTACATAAGGCATGCGCCAATCAAAGAAGAGCACAACCAAACATGTAACGACCGCAATAATGAACGAGCGGAAAGATGGCGGCTGTCTTGAAAAAATATTCGGTTGCACCGCCTAATCCTTAAACTTAACCGACGAAAAGCATGTCATGGTTCGGGTTGTCGAAGAATTCTAATACTTTACCACCACCACGGGTTACGCAAGTAAGAGGATCTTCAGCAACAACAACTGGTAAACCAGTTTCTTGAGCCAATAACTTGTCAAGGTTACGAAGTAGCGCACCACCACCTGTCAACACAATACCGCGCTCAGCAATATCAGAAGAAAGTTCAGGAGGAGTTTGCTCAAGAGCAGATTTCACAGCGCTTACAATGCTTTGTAACGGATCAGAAATGGCTTGAGTAATTTCGTCAGAAGTTACGGTAATTGCACGAGGCACACCTTCTGCAAGGTTACGGCCACGTACTTCGATTTCTAATGTTGTACCATCAGAAACAGCCATACCTACTTCTTTTTTAATAATTTCAGCAGTGGTTTCACCAATCACACAACCGTGAGCTTTACGAACATAATTGATGATTTGCTCATCAAAAACATCGCCGCCGATGCGTAAAGAGTCAGCATAGACACAACCTTGCAATGAAATAATTGCAATTTCTGTTGTACCGCCACCAACATCCACAACCATAGAACCACATGCTTGTTCAACTGGCATACCTGCGCCAATTGCTGCTGCCATAGGCTCTTCAATCAAACGAACATCACGGGCACCAGCATTAAATACTGCTTCGCGAATCGCACGACGCTCGACCAAAGTTGATTTACATGGTACACATACAACTACACGAGGTGCAGGTGGGAACAAACGTTTTTCGTGAACTTTACCAATAAACTGATTCAACATGGTTTCAGTCACTTCAAAATCCGCAATTACACCGTCTTTCATTGGACGAATTGCAGAAATATTCGCAGGCGTACGGCCCAGCATTTGCTTAGCATCTAGACCTACAGCAGCAACAATTTTTTGTGAACCACTGTGACGAATTGCCACAACTGTTGGTTCATTTAATATAATGCCGCGGCCTGGTGCATAAATAAGTGTATTTGCTGTACCTAAATCAATGGCTAGATCCGGCGAAAACAAGCCAATTAGTCGTTTTAGAATCACGGTTCGTTCTCAGTTAAACTTTCATGTGGATGCAAGGTGGCAACTTTAAACTAAATGTGATGATTTGAACAAGTCAATCGCTTATTATAACGCACGATATTTTGAAAATTTTTAATACTGATTAGGTGATGTTATGTCTACATCGGATGCACAGCATTCAGCAGATTTAAATGCACAAACAGTTTCAGCAATCGCCAATCTTGCTCGATTGTCGCTCAATGATACGCAATCTGCTGAATATGCTCAAAGTCTAAATAAAATTTTAGGCATGATGGAAACCTTAAAAGGCATTGATACGGAAGGCGTAGAACCTTTGAAAAGTCCTTTTGACAATCCTCAACCTTTACGTGCTGATGTGGTAACTGAAAGCAATCATCGAGATGAATACCAAGCAGTTGCGCCTGCAACTCAAGATGGTTTGTATCTTGTTCCTCGCGTGATTGAATAACTTTTACTCAATTAACCCATCTTCCCTATTTTGAATGTAAAGAAATTTTACTCATGACTGATTTACATCGCTTATCAATTCGTGAACTTGCTGAGGGCTTAAGCCAAGCGAAGTTTTCATCTCGCGAACTGACTGAACACTATTTAAAACGTATTGCTAAAATTGACCCACTGGTAAAAAGCTACGTGACGGTTACGCCTGAACAAGCGCTTGCTGAAGCCGACGCTGCCGATGCTGCATTAAAAGCAGGTAATGCAACCGCTTTAACGGGTATCCCTCTTGCTCATAAAGATATCTTTTGTACCAAAGGCATTAAAACGACTGCTGGTTCAAAAATACTAGACAACTTCATCTCTCCTTACGATGCAACTGTTGTTGAAAAAACTAAAGCAGCTGGTCTGGTCACTTTAGGTAAAGTGAACATGGACGAGTTTGCGATGGGCTCAACTTCAGAAAGCTCATATGTTGGGGCAACAAGCAACCCATGGGCACTTGATCACGTGCCTGGTGGATCATCAGGTGGTTCTGCTGCGGCTGTAGCGGCTGATTTAGCACCTTTTGCAACAGGTACTGACACAGGTGGTTCAATCCGTCAACCTGCGTCATTCTGTGGCTTAACAGGCTTAAAACCAACCTATG
Organism: Acinetobacter sp. 809848; assembly: GCF_000581275.1. Taxonomy (NCBI): domain Bacteria; kingdom Pseudomonadati; phylum Pseudomonadota; class Gammaproteobacteria; order Moraxellales; family Moraxellaceae; genus Acinetobacter; species Acinetobacter sp. 809848. Next base: position 24,801 of record NZ_JEXG01000009.1, on the reverse strand, counting down.
GTCGTGTATCTCGCTTCGGTATCATTGCTTATGCATCATCTTTAGACCAAGCGGGTCCAATGGCTCGTTCTGCCGAAGACTGTGCTTACCTCATGAATGTAATTGCAGGTCACGATGCGAAAGACTCAACTTCGGTTAAAAAAGAGGTTGATGACTACGTTGCAAACTTGAATAACACATCTGTAAAAGGTTTACGTATTGGTATTCCTAAACAATACTTTAACGTTGCAGGTTTAGATGCTCACGTAAAAGCACGTGTTGAAGAGTCTTTGAAAAAGCTTGAAGAAATGGGTGCTACACTTGTTGAGATCGATCTCAACATGACTGAAGCTTATGTACCGACGTATTACCTGATTGCGCCAGCAGAAGCATCATCTAACTTGTCACGTTATGACGGTGTTCGCTACGGTTACCGCTGTGAAAACCCAGCTGACTTGATGGATCTTTACAAACGTTCGCGTTCAGAAGGTTTCGGTCCAGAAGTTCAACGTCGTATTCTCATTGGTACTTACGCGCTTTCTGCGGGTTATTACGATGCTTATTATGTGAAAGCTCAAAAAGTACGTCGTTTAATTCAACAAGACTTCTTAAAAGCATTTGAAAATGTGGATGTGATTGCGGCTCCTGCTGCGCCAACAACTGCATATAAAATTGGTGCGAACTTAAGTCCAACTGAAATGTATTTAGGCGATATCTATACACTTGCAGTGAACTTGGCAGGCTTACCAGCGATTAATGCTCCTGTTGGTTTTGATAAAGACAGCTTACCTGTCGGCTTACAATTAATTGGTAACTACTGGTCAGAATCACAATTGTTGTCGATTGTTCATCAATACCAACAAAACACCGATTTCCATACTCAACGTGCGGCAATTGCTGAGGAGAATGCATAATGGCTGAAGCTCAAAAGTTGAAATTGATTGACGGTTGGGAAGTCGTTATTGGTATCGAGATTCACACTCAGCTTGCAACCAATTCTAAAATTTTCTCTGGTTCATCGACTGAATTTGGTCAAGACCCAAACACGCAAGCGAGCCTTGTGGACTTGGCAATGCCGGGTGTACTTCCAGTTTTGAATGAAAAAGTGGTTGATCTTGCAATTCGCTTCGGTCTTGGAATTGATGCTTACATCGACCAAGCATCAGTATTTGCACGTAAAAACTACTTCTACCCTGACTCGCCAAAAGGCTACCAAATTAGCCAAATGGATAACCCAATTGTGGGCTTGGGGCACATCGACATCCAACTTGAAGATGGTACGACTAAACGTATTGGCGTAACTCGTGCTCACCTTGAAGAAGATGCCGGTAAATCTGTACATGATCAATTTGAAGGTATGTCTGGCATTGATTTAAACCGTGCTGGTACACCTTTGCTTGAAATCGTTTCTGAACCTGACATGCGTTCGGTTGAAGAAGCGGTTGCTTATATCAAAGCGATTCACACATTAGTACGTTGGTTAGGTATTTCTGACGGTAACATGGCAGAAGGTTCATTCCGTGCGGACTGTAACGTATCTTTACGTCGTCCGGGCCAACCTTTTGGTACGCGCTGTGAACTTAAAAACCTCAATTCATTCCGTTTCATTGAGCAAGCGATCAATGTTGAAATTGAACGCCAAATGGAAATTTTGGAATACGGCGGAAGTATCGACCAAGAAACTCGTTTGTTCGATCCGAACAAAATGGAAACACGCTCAATGCGTTCTAAAGAAGAAGCAAACGATTACCGCTACTTCCCAGATCCAGACTTGTTACCGGTGATTATTGCAGATGAGCAAATCGAAGCTGCTCGCGCTGCACTTCCAGAGCTCCCTGCTGCTCGCCGTGCACGCTTTATCGCAGACTTTGGTGTAACTGAGTACGATGCTCACGTACTTACGCTCTCACGCGAAATGGCAGACTTCTATGAAGCTGTTGTGGCTGCTGCTGGCGGTGCGAAGCAAGGTAAAGTGTCTGCAAACTGGGTAATGGGCGAATTCTCAGGTGCTTTAAACAAAGCAGGCCTAGATCTGGCTGACTCACCTGTTTCTGCTGAACAGCTTGGCGGCATGATTGCTCGTATTGTTGACAACACCATTAGCGGTAAGATTGCTAAACAAGTTTTTGGCTTTATGTGGGAATCGGAAGGTAAATCTGCCGATGACATTATTGCGGAAAAAGGCTTAAAGCAAGAAACTGACACAGGTGCAATTGAAGCGATCATTAAAGAAGTACTTGCAGCCAATGAAAAAATGGTTGAAGAGTACAAGTCTGGTAAAGAAAAAGCCTTTAACGGTCTTGTTGGTCAAGTCATGAAAGCATCTAAGGGTAAAGCCAACCCTGCTCAAGTCAATGAATTAATGAAAAAATTGATTGGTTAATTTGACTAGCCAACTCAAGAAAAAGCCTCGATTTATCGGGGCTTTTTTATATCCGTCTAAAGCATTCTTCGACTAAAGAATGCACTTTTTTCCTAAAAAATTACTCAGTGACTGTGCTAATTTAAATTAATAATTTAGATAACTTATATTTTAAAAAGAGAGATAAATTATGTCTAAAAAGATTTTAATGTTGGTCGGTGACTATGCCGAAGACTATGAAACTATGGTTCCATTTCAGTTCTTAACTGGTTTAGGTTATACCGTGCATGCTGTTTGCCCGAATAAAAAGAACGGCGACCATATTGCAACGGCTATTCATGATTTTGAAGGTGAGCAAACTTATAGCGAAAAACGTGGCCACAACTTTGCGATTAACTATGATTTTGATGCCGTTAATACCGAAGACTATGTAGGTCTAGTGATTCCGGGTGGTCGTGCACCAGAGTATTTACGCATGAATGAACGTATTATCGAAATTGTGCGTGAGTTTGATCGAGTGAAAAAACCAATAGCAGCCGTATGCCATGGCGCTCAGTTACTAGCAGCGGCAGATGTATTACAAGGCCGCCTCTGTTCTGCTTATCCAGCATGTGCTGTCGAAGTAAAATTGGCAGGTGGACAATACGCAGATATTGCTGTGACTGAAGCAGTTACAGATGGTCATTTGGTGACTGCTCCAGCTTGGCCTGCACATCCAGCTTGGTTAGCTCAATTTGTGAAAGTTTTAGGGGCTACAATTACGATCTAAAAAGATCTCTTTATCCCAAATACAATAAAGCCTACTCTTAGATAGCAGGCTTTATTACTAAAATAGAAAACTAGACTTTTATCTTGTAATCCCTAATTTATTCCAAATTTCTGGTGTTAAAAACGTCGTCACCAATTTATTTAAGTCAATATAGCGTAATGTGCCCTGCAACTGCTGTTTAACGGCTGGGTCTTTAACAATATCTTCACCCGCACTTTGACCTAACTGTTGAAAGGCCTCTCCAACTGCCTTCACACCTTCAGCCTGAATTACAGCTTTAGTTTGGGTAGAACATTGCTCCACAATCACACGTTGTAAAACCTGCGCCAGTTTTTGATCTAACTGATCCTTTTGCTCAGGTGTTACATTACTAAATGCTTTTAAATCTGGATGAGCAGCTAAAGCCGTAAATGTCCATTGAAGTACAGTAGTTTTGTCTGAAGCCGTTGTAGCCTTAACTAAACAGTCACTTAACTGATCAACTGTTGGGCCAGCCATCGCAATTTGGGTAGTTCCCAACACAGCAGCAGCCACACATATTGAACGGCTCAGGTGTGAAAACTTACGGCGAACAATAGCGTAAAGATGATGTGACATAGCTCTGGCTCCAATAAACAATCTGTTCTTTTTATCACAGAGTCACCAAAGTTACCTGTTATGACTCTGTAACCGCAAAATACTTATTTCACCACAGACTCTATTCGATCCAGTTCCCACACTCCACCTGCTGCCAAGCCTTTACACATACCCGTCCACATATCCTTAGTATGTACAAAACTCTTGCCATCCCACACCCATTCTTCACTTGCCCAGCAGTCTCCAATGCCTCTTCCCTTTTGAGCACTGCTGATCATACCGCTATCAAAATCTGAAGCAGATTCAGTCACAAACACGGCCTTACCATTTAATGACTCATCTAGCACCCAAGCGCCATATCCTTCGTTATAAGCCCCTCTCCAGCACAACGTAGTCGCCAAAACTTTCTTATTGGTTAGTTTATATATCTCAATTTTTTGTGGTTCAGCTCCATCACTATTACCACCATAAATTCCTTCACAAAAGTCTTCTTTAGGATTCGGATTAGCTACCATCAAGCTACGGTGTATTGCTTGATACTGCTTGCTTTTCAGTTGTAGCGTTAAATAAGGTTTGACTGTAGTTTTAATGCGTTTAACAAGTAGTTTTGGCTCAGGCATAAGTACTTTAGTTTCATTGGCACTGCCCTTTTTAACCAAAGCACCAACAGTCCCGATACGCTTCTGAAAATCATCCATTTTTAATAACACAGCGGTCATTCCAGCATCGGAAATTTTCCATTCATGCTGTGCATTTTTAAATACAATTTCAGTCTTCTGTTTGGATTGCTGTAGTACAGCAATGACTTGCGAGCTGTTCAGTTTACCCATAAGTGGTAACTCAGTACCATCTACAGTCACAGCGCCTAAATCTTTGCCATTTATATAAAAATGAATATTTTTAAGCTGGTTGGCTGGCAAACTTTGCTCATAGTCTGATAAAGCAAATTCAGCTTGCACAGGTTGTTTTGGCCCTGCTTTACGCACCAATAAAAGTGATGCTGGATTATCACCATTTTCTTCACTTTGATAGCCTGCGGCTTTACATGTACCTGTATTGCTACACGAGATTTCCCACTCTTGGTGTGAAAATGAAATACCTTTGAGGTCTTGAGCAAAGCTATAAGAACTCATTACCGCTAAACAGCAGATTGAAAGCATATTTTTCATTATTTCATGTCTCGATAGGTCTGTTTTTCTTATTAAGCTAAAAACAGTTTAAAATTTTGAATTACCGTCTAGTTTAAAAGAATATGCTAGATTTATATAAAATTTAAATTGATTACTTTCTAAAAATGAAAAAACTGAATTTTTTATTATTTACTGCATTTACCAGTCTAACTTCAACTGTTTATGCAGAAGTAAAAAGCTTTACTCCCCATTTTCCAAAGTTTTATAGCTCTGCTGCAACCCGCAAAGCAGATAATCAATTCTACGCTCTAGGAGAGGCAAAGTTTTTAAACGGCGTTACAGTCCCGTTTTATGGTGTTACAGCACAAAGCCCAACAGAGAATGGTTTACTTAAAGACTTTGAAACCTGTACACCTAAAAGCTGCCATTTTAATTTTAAACTCGATGCTCAACATGCAAAACAACTCAAGCTTCTTGCATTACCTGAAACAGGTTTGGTGCTCGTTCCAAGAAATTGGCAAGATGTGCAAGCAAATGCAGGCGCTAATGGGACTGGTTTTGCTCTAATAATGAGTACAGATCAAAAACAAGCAATAGAACTCTATGATTCTTCATTTTGTGTTGGCTGCGGACTACCAAATGCAACGCTCTATTTCCCAGAGTTATTAAAAGAAAGTCTTGAAAATGAATTCGGTGGCTATAAAGACCCTAAAAAACTCATCCATATTGTTCACCCATCTAAAAAAGTGGCTTTTTTTAGTTATCAAATTCCACAAGTGAACAATAAAACCCATGGCATTGCCAAATATGATGATGAAGACACTTTTAACTATAAAGAAATTCAAGTCACCTTAGATAAATCTCAACAGTCTTTAGTAGGACCTATCCTTAATTTTTATAATACAACCCATTAATCCAATACTTATAAAAAACCCGCTTTCGCGGGTTTTCTTAATCACCAAATAGTTACCCGCTTCTCTGGTGGTAAATACATCTGATCATCTTCGTTTATTTTAAAAGCCTCATAAAATGGTTTTTGATTCATTAAAGCTCCATTGCCACGTACTTTATCAGGAGAGTGAGGATCTGTTTTTAAATAGATAACCGCTTGAGCTTCGCGGGTTTTCGCACGCCAAACTTGAGCCCATCCCATATAAAAACGTTGCTCCCCAGTCTGTCCATCAATTACAGGAGCTGGCTTACCGCCTAGTGCAATTTGGTAAGCCTTATAGGCAATTGCTAACCCAGAGTTATCTGCAATGTTTTCACCTAATGTTAATTCACCATTAACATGATAACCAGCAATCGGTTCGTAACGGTTATATTGTTCAATCAATGCTTGTGTTTTAGCTTTAAAACGCTGGTGATCTTCAGCATTCCACCAGTTTCTCATATTGCCCAATTCATCAAACTGACTCCCCTGATCATCAAAGCCATGACTAATTTCATGGCCAATCACAGCACCTATACCACCATAGTTCACTGCATCATCTGCGTTTATATTAAAAAAAGGTGGTTGTAATATCGCTGCTGGAAATACAATTTCATTCAATGATGGATTGTAATAAGCATTCACCGTTTGTGGTTTCATATACCATTCATCACGATCAACCGGCTTACCCAATTTATTAAGTTCATATTGGTATCTAAACTCACTTGCGCGAATTATATTTCCAACTAAATCATTTTTAGCGATGTGCAGACCAGAATAATCACGCCACTTTTTTGGATACCCGATCTTTATTGACATGTGAGAAAGCTTTTTACGAGCTTGTATTTTCGTCGCAGGACTCATCCAGTCCAATTCTGTAATGCTTTGGTCATAAGCACGAATCAGATTTTGCACCAATAATTCTATCTGTTGTTTTTTCTCAGCAGGAAAGTATTTTTCAACATAAAGTTTGCCAATACCATCTCCCAGAACCTTATCAACAAGCTGTACACCACGCTTCCAACGCGCTTCTTGTTCAGTAATATCTCGAAGTGTCTTGTTATAAAAATCAAATTTATTATTTACAAAAGCGCTATTTAGTAATGGAGAAAAATTATTTATCAAATGCAATTTAAAATAAGCTTTCCATATATCTAAGGGTGTATCTTGGATAATTGTATTTAAGCCCTGAAAGTAGTCTGGCTGATTTACCTGAATAGTATCAATTTTTCCTTTTAATTCAGTTGCTGTTAGATAACCTTGCCAATCAAATACAGGTGTTAGTTTATATAAATCTTTGATTTTGTATTTATTGTAGCGTTTTGCAAGATTACGATTTTGTACATTACTCCATTGTATTTTTGCCAACTGAGTTTCAAGTTTTAAAATTTCCTGAGCATGTTGTGCTGCTTGCGAGTCTCCAGCAAGTGTTAAAGTTTTTTCAATATACTTTAAATACTGTGCACGAGTTTCAATAAATTTTTTATCATCTTTCAAATAATAATCACGGTCAGGTAGACCCAAACCACTTTGCTCCAAACCAGCCACCATTTCAGTAGATTGTTTCATATCCTGTTCAATGCTTAGACGGATTGGGCTATTGACATCAATACGAGCAAAATGTGCCATTAAAATTGCAATTTGATTCTTATTTTTCAATTTATCAATTTGATTTATCTTATTTTTTAGAGGACTAATACCTTGCTTCTCAATACTTTTTTCATCCATAAAGCTAGCATATAGAGTAGCTACTTTTTGCTCTAAACTACCATCCACCCACTTTTGACCAGAGAGCTCTTCTACAATTCCATGTACTTGGCTGATTGATAACTCACGGAGCTGATTAAAAGCTCCCCAACTTGCTTTATCAGCTGGGATTTCAGTATTTTTTAACCAAATACCATTTACATGTGAATAAAAATCGTTCTTTTCATTAATAGAGGAATCAATATATTGTTGATCTATACCTGATATTTTTTTGATTTGAGAATTTGTTACTAATTCCGCACGTACCAAATTAGCAGAAGTCATAAGTGCAATCGTAAGAGCACTTTTAAGTAAAATAGATTTCAAAGACTTAACCTCATATTTAAATATTTAATGATCTAAAACAATAGCTTAAAGTGATTATTTTTTATTAATTAAGCGAATGGCAAAATTAAAACCAATATAGAAGCAAGTTTTATACCGCGAAAATATAATATTTTCAAAAATATATTTTTATATAAATCAAAATTATAAACGAAGAAACTTACCAAATCTTTTATTCTACTAAATACTTAATATTCTAAAGATGCCATGGCTTGAACCAAGGCATCTTTCAGAGATATGATTACTTTTTAATCTAAAATTTTCTCAAATATTCTTAAACGCTTATAAATTGAAAGCAGTTCAATAATCGTTTTCCATGAACTAATTAAATATTGGAATGATTCACGGACTTTATCAAAAACATTACCTATTTGCGTAATTAAACCCAATGTCATTTTACCTGCGGCAATAGAAGGGAATAAAACAACTAGACTATATAAAATATCTAATTGGATATACCAAATACTAACTAAATTAAAATAAGAGTAATGCAGATATAAACGGAAATAATTCAGCCTAACACTTGAGAACAATTCTCTTAATGTTTTTGGCTGTGCACGCTCCTCATGATCCTCACCATAGACAAGTTCTTTACGATAGGCAGCTTCTACTTTTTGATTATTAAACTGTAAACCAGGTAATTTAATACCAACCACCATTAATAGAACAGTACCAAAAACAGCCCATACAATTGCAGCCCAGACCAATGAATGATCAATTTCACCTACAATAGGCAGTACTCTAACTTGTTTAGAAAGTTCAAAAAGAATAGGTAAAAAGGCAATTAAAACCATTATAGCCTTAACAAAATTTACTCCGAGGTCTTCTAAAACAGAGGCGAAACGCATGGTATCTTCTTGAACACGCTGTGAAGCCCCCTCGATATGACGAAGCTTTTCCCAATGCTCTGTGTAATATTCATTCATTGCTGTACGCCAGCGGAATACATAATGACTAGCAAAAAAAGCATTAATAACAGCTAAAGTCACACCGACCATCGCAATTAAAAGAAATGTAACTGTTCCCATATAAAGTTTATTAATATCACCACCACCGTGATCTAACATACTTTGAATGAGATTATAAAAAGGCCCATACCATGCATTAACAGCTACACTAACCTGAACGCTAAACCAGATATTAAATAAAATAAACGCCGAGCCCCACACAGACCAACTTTGCCAAGGATTATTCGATATAGTCCTCCAGAAACCAGCAAAAAGCGCAGTAGAGACTAAAAACCAGACATAAAACCATAAGAAAGTTGGAGACCAAAAACGGCTCACACCCACTGGTAGTTGAGCATCATGATAGCCTTGAGGAAACCCTATAAAAGTTCCCCACGTGTTTCCACCTGAATACCAAAGCACCATATTGAGCGCGATCCAAATGACCGCAGATATAAAGAAATACCTTGGTGATGGAAAAAATGATTTGAACATTGAGCGTGGATATCCCTATATTTCTTCAAATTTACAATGAAAGGAATACTAAAACCTAAACCTTAAAATTGTGAAGGCTAAAGTTTAGAGAATTGTCAATTTTTCCTATTCCATTGAAGGATTTGATCGTTTTTTTGTAAATTAATCCCTTTTTTGGCAATTTAATCCATTTAAATTACCTTGTATATGACTCTCGATAGAGCCATATACAGCTTTTATAACACAGTGATATCAGAGATTAAATCTCTTCTTTACGAACAATATAGCCTTCTAATTGCATTGCTTGAATAAGCAAATCTAGGTCCGAGGCACTTTTTAATTCGACATCAACGCTCACAGCGCTTTCTTTGGCACGGCTTGTTGCCGCAAAGCGTTCATGACGCAGCTCATAAATATTACCACCCTGCTCAGCAATAATGGCCGTCAAACGAGCTAAAGCACCTGGATTGTCCGGTAATTCAACACGAATACGAACCATACGGCCTGTACGGGTTAAATGGCGTTGTAATACAGAGACCATAACACGTGTATCAATATTGCCACCAGATAACACCACACCAACTTTATGACCTAAAAATAGATCTGGTCGAGACATAATTGCAGCAATTCCAGTCGCGCCAGCCCCCTCACATACTGTTTTTTCAATATTGAGTAATAGTGCAATAGCCTCTTCAATCATGTCTTCAGTGACAACAACAATGTCATCAACATATTCTTTAGCAACTTGGGTCGTAAGCTCACCTGGAGTTTTTACCGCAATACCCTCAGCAACAGTAGAGCCCATTGAAACCGCATGTTGATAATTACAAAGTAGTTTTGCCATACTTGGGTATACAACTGATTGCACCCCAATAATTTTGATTTTTGGATTGATCGCTTTAGCAGCAATTGCAATACCAGAAATTAAACCACCACCACCAATTGGCACAACCAAAATATCCAGATCAGGCACAGCTGCAAGCATTTCAAGTGCAATGGTTCCCTGACCTGCAATAATTTCAGCATCATCAAATGGGTGGATAATCGTTAAAGATTCTTCTTGTGCAACACGGTGCATTTCAGCAGCAGCTTCTGAAAAGTCCTGCCCATGCAAAATAACGCGTGCACCGTACTCACGTACTCGTTGTACCTTAACGTTTGGTGTCGATTTCGGCATCACAATGGTCGCGGTCACACCTGTACGCTGAGCGTGGTAAGCTACACCTTGGGCGTGGTTGCCTGCCGAAGCTGCAATAACACCATGTTGCTTTTCTTGCTCAGATAAACACAACAGTTTATTCAGAGCGCCCCGCTCTTTAAATGAAGCTGTAAATTGTAAGTTTTCAAATTTCAACCACATCTCAGCCCCTAAGGTTTTAGAAATGGTTTCTGAGAAAACAAAGGGAGTTTTTACAACTAAACCTTCCAAACGCTCTGCGGCAGCATGAACATCGTCTAATGTTGGAAAGCCATTTTTAACCTGTTGCTGTATCATTTATCCAGTCAGCCTCAATACACTACAAATCAATTATTTTTAAAAAACGGCAACAATATTTCATATTAACCATTAGAGTTTTCAGCATATCCAACATGTCTCTAATATACAAAAAATTTTATTCCAAAAATTGAAGATTTAAACTTCCATAAAAAAAGCCCTTTGTGGGCTTTTTATTTAATTTTCAGAATATTAACGTTTATTTATTGGCTTTGAGCACTCAAGCCTTCCGTAGACATATTTTGTTCAGCTATTTTTTCATCAATAGCAAACTGAATATCAGAAAGCTTGGCATTAGCTGCATCCATACCAGATTTCATAGTAGCTTCACGGCCTTTGACATCAAAAATATGTGCTTTTTCTCTTAAATCTGGCTGAATAACAACATCTGCATATTGCAATTCTTCTGCTGCCAAACGCCCTTGCATAATATTAATATTCTGATTAAACAGTCCCCAAACATTCGAAGTTTCTGTATAAATAGGCTGAGCTAAAATATCAACTGCAATAATGACATCAGCCCCTAAATCACGAGCTACTTCAACTGGCACAGGACTCACCAACCCACCATCAACATATTCAGATTTACCAATTTTAGTCGGCACAAACATACTCGGAATCGAAGCAGAGGCTCTTACGGCTTGACCAGTATTGCCGTAGTTAAATACGGTCTTTGTACCATGCTTTAGTTCAGTTGCCACCACATACATTGGGATCTTCATTTTTTCGAGTGGCATGTTATTTACTTGCTGGTTAACGTAATTCTCTACTTTTTTACCATCAAAAAAACCTTTTAGACCGATACTAATGTCACGGACGTCACCAGCTTTCATTTTTAAAGCAGTATCACGCAGTTCAGCAGGTGTTTTACCACTCGCATAAATTGCCCCAACAATACTACCCGCACTCGTACCTACAATAAAATCCGGGCGAATACCATGTTGTTCTAAAACTTCAATCACCCCAATATGAGCATAACCTCGTGCTCCACCGCTACCCAATACAAGCGCAACAACAGGACGTTTTTGCATTTTTTTAATTCTTGCAAAAGGTTGATCGACAGAACGAGCATACGCTTCTGTCGTTTGCGGTTTTAGAGCAGCAGACAAGTGTGTGGTGGTCTGGCATCCCGCCAACACCATAGAGAGTCCGAGAACCCACAATTTAAGCTGTTTCATGGCCCATCTTCGCACTATGAGGTTTAAGTTCGGATTGCAATTTTAGTTGCTACTTTCGTGAAAAGCTGTAGTGAATTTATTTAATTTGTCATGTTTAAAATTTAGACTCAAGTATTTTATTTGTCTCCTATATAAAAAAGGCCCCTTATGTATAAGAGGCCTTTTGAAACTTACCAGATATCTGAATCAACTTTTTTCTTCAATTCTGGATACTTGTCAATTTTAAACTCAGGCTCTTTAATGCCTCGTTTCAATTGCTCGCGGTAATCTTTTAACAAAGTACGTGCCATTGGCGTTAATAGTAAAATTGCAATCAAGTTAATGGTTGCCATGATACCCATAAACAAGTCAGCCATTGACCAAACGAGTGGAACACTACCGATTGCACCGAAGTACACCATCACCAATACGAAAATTCGGAAGATGAACATGACTTTCGGGTTGTTATTAATAAACTGTACATTACCTTCTGCATAAGCATAGTTACCTAATACAGCTGAATAACAGAATAAGAATAATAGAACAGCTAGGAAATCAGATCCCCAATGCCCAACTTGAGTTTCTAAGGCACGTTGTGTTAATTCAACACCAACAAAGCCTGCGTCTTGGTATACGCCAGAAACTAAGATGATGATTGCGGTACTTGTACATACAATGAACGTATCTACGAATACACCAAGCATTTGTACTAAGCCTTGGTTTACAGGATGTTTTACATCAGATGCAGCAGCCGCGTTTGGCGCAGAACCCATACCTGCTTCGTTTGAGAACAAACCACGTTTAATACCTTGCATCATTGCCATTGACACTGCCGCACCGAAGAAACCACCTGCCGCAGCATTGAAGTGGAAAGCTTCAGTCACAATCAGCTTTAAAATATCAGGCAAAATTGCATAGTTACTAATTGCAATATAGAGAGCAACGGCTAGATAAAGACCCGCTTTTAAAGGTACAAACATCTCTGCAAATTTAGCGATACGTTTAATACCACCAAAAATTGCCAATGCAACCATCACGACAAGTGCAAGGCCAACCCATGAAATTTCTAGATCAACACCACCTAAATGAGCAATAAGATTAGCTTTGTCCCAACCCCAAGCATGTGAAGAAGCATTAGCAATCGCATTAATTTGGACTGAGTTGAATACGAAGCCGTAGGTAAAGATGAGTGCTAGTGCGAAAACCACACCAAAGGTTTTACTACGTAAACCTTGGGTAATATAGTAAGCTGGTCCACCGCGGAATTGTTTAGACTTGCTATCTCTAACTTTAAAAAGCTGAGCAAGTGTTGACTCAATAAAAGCAGAGCTCATACCAAGTACAGCAGTTACCCACATCCAGAACACAGCGCCAGGGCCACCAATTGCAATCGCAATTGCCACACCTGCAATGTTACCCACCCCAACACGGCTCGCAAGACCCGTTACAAAAGCTTGGAAAGGTGTAAGTCCATGCTCATCTTCGCCTTCTGTACGACTGCTTTTCATGACACGGATACTTTGCAAGAACATGCGGATCTGCACTGCCCCTGTTAAGACCGTATAAAAAATACCGACAGCCAGCAAGAAAATAACCAGAAAATCCCATAAAGGATCATTAAAAAATTGTACCCACGACATCAGTGTGGCATTGAGTTGTTCATTCATACTCGGTCCGCTTACGTTCTTGCTAATGTGCTAATAGCACAAGCCAAAATACTGCAATAAACAAAAAAGCCCCTCAAAATAGGGACTTCTTCAGTACATTTAAGGAAAAACTTTTAATGTCACTTGAATAGCAATTAACGTCACAAGTTTAAGCAACATAATGCCCAGCACTAAGCCTTTGAAGGTCGCATGAGAGAAAGCACCCTTCAGATAAAATGAATTCATCGCACCACTGAACATATTCCCATTTGGGTGAACAGAATGCATCGACTCGGCTACAAACTTGGAAACTAACAAATGACCACCGCTAAATCAGCTCGTTTAATGATTCCCATCAATTAATCGAGTTATAAAAATCTGGATTTAAGCCAATAAGCATATTTACATATACTTGAGAGCGAATGTCTAAAATGGATATGAATTTCAAAGACTGTAACGAGCCATCGCCATAACGCGGCTATCTGCGCCCTTTTCCCTCTGATTGGAGAAGAGTGCATTTAGATCTGTACCAAGCTGTTGTATTTCTTGTGGCTCAGTAGTTGCGTGAGTTACGTTCATTTTCATGGTTGCAATGGTAATCGCCAATCCTTGTTTCATGAACTGCTTGTTGATGAGCGGTAAACTCATGTAAAGCTCCTTATTCCTCGTGTATTTCTCCATTTCTACATCCAAATCCTTTTTGTAAAGGGATTTTGTATGCAGCCATTTCTTTCCTAACATGAGTATGGAGAAATCATACCTGCGTAAAAAAGTCGGTATTATGCAGAAATTTAAAATTTTGTGTATGTTTTTCATTAAAAATTTATGTTATTTCCGATTATTTTTTATCCAAAATCATCTGTTTTGTACTGTTTTTAAACATATTATACCTTTTTTTCAATTGAGTGATTTTTAATCCAACTGATGCTATAAATTTATTTTTATAGTCAAAAACATCATACTTTTTTGTCTATTTAGATCTAAAGTGGCATATTCACATTAGAGTTAATTAGACATTATATCCAAACTAAACACATCATCATATCTTTAAGGATATCCCTTTTCTAATATTTTTTGCTTATAAATGAAGTACTTTCAAAACATGAAATTAAACTTCAAAAAAGTATGAAGTATTTAAGAAAAGATATAGGAGTACGCATGAATCTGGAACAAGTTCGTCTCGTTGATGAAGCTATCACTTCTCGACATTCTGTCCGCGCTTTTTTAAATACTCCAATTGAGCCAGAAGTCATTAAAGATATATTACGAGTCGCAAGTCGAGCACCTTCTGGAACAAACACTCAACCATGGAAAGTCTATGTGGTCACAGGCAAAAAGCGTGATGAAATGGTTGAACGTGTCTGTGCTGCACAAATTGAAGTTTCAAAAAATCCTGAACTAGCAGAACAATATAAAGAAACTTTTGCCTATTACCCTGAAAAATGGATATCCCCTTTTATTGACCGCCGCCGCGAGAATGGTTGGGGACTCTATGGTTTACTCGAAATCAAAAAGGGCGAAAAAGAAAAAATGGCTGAACAGCAGCTACGTAATTTTAAATTGTTTGATGCACCAGTCGGCCTTTTCTTTACCGTAAATAAAACGATGGGAATCGGTTCTAAAATGGATATCGCAATGATGATCCAAAACGTGATGGTCGCTGCCAAGGCACGTGGTTTAGATACATGCCCACAAGCAGCTTGGAATCATTTTCACCCTATTGTTTTAGATATAGTAGGTGCATCAGATGACGAAGAACTGGTATGTGCAATTGCATTAGGTCATGCTGATCCTAACCACATTGTAAATACCTTTATTACACCTAGAGAACCTGTTGAAAATTTCACAGTTTTTCTAGACGAATAAGCTATAAGTGGCCATTCTCGTCAAGTTATGAGAATGGCTTGGTTTTGACCTGTTGTGTCGCTTTCAAGACGACAATAAAACCACTTAGTGTAAATAACACCATCATCACGCCCATATTGAGCGACGCAGACCAAATCAGGAAGTTAAGAAGAACGCCACCTAAAAGGCCACAAGCGAATTGCATACTTCCCATAATTGCACTTGCTGTCCCAGCGCGAGCACCTTGTTTGGACATTGCTAACGCCATAGCATTTGGGCCTGTTAAACCAATACCCGAAATAGCTAAAAATAACCCTACCATAATCAGCCATAAAGGCGCTGCAGGGATTAAACCCGCAATAAATACAATGATGGCTCCAGTCACTTGCACAAGGGAACCCGATTTTAAGCGTTTGGTAATTTCAACACGTGTTGTTAAATGCTTGTTTAAAGAAGACATCAACATAATGCCAAAAGCATTTAGTCCAAACACGTAAGCAAACTCTTGCTGATTAAGTCCGTACTGGTCCATAAACACGGCAGGTGCTGAGCTGATATAGCAAAATAGTGCTGCCCCCGTTAAACAGCCTGCAAACATAGGTAAGCGGAAACTTGCATCTTTGAAAATAGCTCCATATAAAGTCACCACTTGATAGAGTGATAGCTTAAGCCTTTTATCATTTGCCAAAGTTTCTTTAAAAAAGAAATGTACGCACAGCCAACACAGCGCACCCACAATTGAAAGCGCAATAAAAATAGCCTGCCACGGAAACCAAATTAAAATCCATGCTCCGATCATAGGAGCCAAAATTGGTGCAAGCCCCATGACAATCATCATACTTGAGAAAGCTTGTGCAGAGCCTTGAACGTCCAATTTATCGCGTATTGCCGCACGAGCCATGACTACGCCAACACAACCACCTAAAGCTTGTAAAATACGGGCCGCAATCAGGCTCCATTCATTAGTAGCCATTACACAAAATAAGCTTGCGACTGCATAAAGCGCGAGGCCAAAGTAAAGTGGTTTCTTTCTACCGATACGATCGCTTAAAGGACCATAAACCAACTGCCCAATGGCTAAACCAAAAAAATATGCTGGTAGTGTATTTGCCACCATTTGCGTACTTACCCCAAAATCATGGGCCATTTGTGGTAACGCAGGTAAGTACATATCAATGGATAACGGCCCTAAAGCCGTAAGTAAAGCGAGCAACATAATCCAGCCAATAGAGTATTGACGCTGGGCTGTTTGTTCAGACATAACGATATTTCATTTTTCACTCATTTGCATACAGACAAGCTTACACTGTCTATCGTATGATTTGTGCAACATTGGTGTAGAAATACACAAATCCTTTATCACTCAGGTTGATCAGCAAGGACTTCATTTGAAATCTTGGTTTAAACGCCTAAAAAGAGCGACTTATAACACAACATTTATGTATAACGTGCGAATGCTGATAGCCTTTTCAGGAACTGCTTTCGTGCCTTATTTTTTAGGCTATCAATTAGCAACTATTCCACTCACTTTAGGTGTAGTCGCAGCAGGTTTGAGTGATATTGATGATCGCTTTTCCGTGCGAATCATGAACCTAATCTATACTTATATTGGGTTCTTCGTTACCGCAGCTTCTGTACAACTACTTTTCCCCTACCCAATGGCTTTTGCTTTAGGGTTGATTGCTTCATGTATTGGCTGGATTTTACTAGGTTCGTTAGGACGTCGTTACGCCACCATTTCTTATGGCTGTTTGGTTGTTTCGGTCTATACCATGTTGGGTGTTCACCTTTTCGATCACTGGTATATTCAACCTGCTCTTTTAGTTGCAGGTGCTGCTTGGTATGGCCTCATTGCAACGATTAGCTTTTTACTATTTCCGGTTCGCCAACTTCAAGATAAACTCGCAGCGTCTTATGCATCTCTAGGTGATTTTCTATTTGCAAAATCAAATTTATTTGATGTAGATATGACTCCTGCCAGCTATCAGCAAAGTATGATTGAGCTGTCATTAGAAAATGGTAAGTTAATTACGATTTTTAATGACTTAAAAACAGCTTTATTGACTCGTTTAAAAGGTGACCGTGGGCAAAAAGATACACGCCGAAGCTTACATTATTATTTTGTCGCTCAAGACATTCATGAGCGTGCTGACTCAGCCCATATCGACTATCAAAAGTTAGCCAAAATTTTTCAGCACAGTGATATTTTATTTAGATTTCAACGAATTTTGGCGGTTCAAGGCAAAGCTTGCCAAGAGTTAAACGAATGTATTTTACAACGCAAACCTTATAACCATAACAAACGCTTCAAGCAGAGTTTTGAGAACTTAAGACTATCTTTAGAGAAACTAAGACGTGATCAGCATTATGATCTGTTATGGGTAAATGCTCTCTTCGCTTTATACCAAAATTTAAAATCTATCGACTCTCAGTTACTCAACTTAGAAACGGAACAACACATTCAGTCTGATAAAGTTAAACAAGCAGAGAACCAGCTTAAAGATGATGATTTACAAGGATGGAACGATATTGTCATCCGAATAAAGCAAAATCTAACTCCTGAATCTGTACTTTTCCGCCATGCAATTCGCGTCTCAATTGTTCTTTTTATTGGGTATGTGCTGATTCAAATGACCAATATCGAGTACGGGTATTGGATTATGCTTACAGCCCTATTTGTAAGCCAACCTAACTTCAACGCAACCAAACGTCGCTTACGCTTACGAATTGTCGGAACATTAGTCGGAATTATTGTTGGTCTTACCATTGTATTTCTCGTACCTTCTGTCGAAGGACAACTATTAATGTTAATCCTAAGCGGGGTATTGTTTTTTGAGTTACGCAGTAAGCAATATGCT
This sequence comes from Acinetobacter sp. 809848, assembly GCF_000581275.1. Classification (NCBI taxonomy): domain Bacteria; kingdom Pseudomonadati; phylum Pseudomonadota; class Gammaproteobacteria; order Moraxellales; family Moraxellaceae; genus Acinetobacter; species Acinetobacter sp. 809848. The sequence continues at coordinate 6,541 of NZ_JEXG01000009.1, read as the reverse complement.
CAAGCAACCGCTTTTATTACGATTTTGGCATTAATTAACTTTAATTTAGATGGCTCGGCAATGGCTGCTGCTATTCCGCGATTTGTAGATACTTTAATTGGATGTGCCCTAGCTTGGTTTGGAGTGACATTTATTTGGCCTGACTGGAAATTCCGACGCTTACCTCGCAACATCAGACGTTCATTACAAGCTCAATGCAATTATTTAGCTGAAGTTGTTAAACAATATCATGAAGGTCGCAATCACGCGCTGAATTACCGTATTGTAAGACGTGCTGCTCATAATACAGATGCCGAGGTTGCTTCACTTATTTCAACTTTAGCAACAGAGCCAGACTTTGACCCTACCCGTAAGTCGGATATCTTTGAATTTTTATGTTTAAACCATACATTTTTAAGTTATATCGCAGCACTTGGAGCACATCGGGAAAGCATTCAAGATCAAGCTGTTCTTAAACTCTTAGACCAAGCGCTGGATGATATTCAAGGTGCCCTATTAAGAGATGAGATGCCTGATCTTACAGCACAAAATATGCTTCAGACGATACGTCAACGTTTGAGTCAAAATAATGAAGAGGATCAAAAATCACTCATCATTTTACAGCAGCTATCACTCATGCTTGGTGTATTGAACCGTTTTAGTATGCTAAAACAACGCCTAAGTCATGATCTTGATAATGATGCCAGCGAGCTTGCATCGTTATAAATTTGAGTCGGAAATTAGTATGAAATTGGCATAATATCCTTTCCTGACTTATGCCAATTAATGCTAAACTTAAAACAGTTTACAATTTGTTATTTGCACTATGACCGCGAAAACTTTATACGCTTATACGCTTCAGCCTGTTCCCTATGACGTGTCAGAAGCTGAACAACGTAATGCACAGCTTCTTATCTGGCGCAGCACTAATAAAATCAGCACAAAAATTTGGGCAATTATGGGTGTCGTTTTAGCCCTAGCTATATTAGGTCTTATTTTTATTAAGAACTACTCTACTGTTTTTTGCTGGGTTGCTATTGTTGCTGTAGTACTTTACTACCTAGGTCGTAAATACGGATTAGAGTGGTACGTTAAACGCAAAATGAATGAATTTCCGGTACAGGAAATCAAAGGTATTCGTTTAGGTGTGCAGCCTCATGGTATTGTGATGCGTCAACAAATGGGCTTACAAGAAGGCGTAGGTACTATTGGATGGAAAAATATCTACGAATGGTACAATACACCTGATTTTATTTTGGTCAATTTCAAAGTAAAAGATCCAAAAGGCCAAGAACAACAAGGTGCTTATATCCTACCTAAGCGCATGGATTCTAAAAACTTCTCGTTCAACACAATTCGCACACACTTAAAAGAATCTGTAGGCGAACCAAAAACCTTGTAATTCTAGATTTTATAAAAAGCCTCCTCAGGGAGGTTTTTTATTAAGCTAAAAATAAATGATAATGAAAATTAATATTATCTCCAAAATCCATATTATCTCCCCAATCTTCGGCTATACTTCGTTACAAGATCTCCATCATATTTACATTTTCGACCATGTTTAAAAAAATTTTATTTCAAATTCATTGGTTTCTGGGTATTACTGCTGGCCTAATCTTATCCATTATGGGTGTTACAGGTGCAATTTATTCTTATGACCAACAAATTTTAAAATGGGTGAATTCTGATAGTTATGTTGTACAAGCTGAAAACACTCCAAAATTAACTCCTGCTCAGCTATATCAACATTTCAATACAACACAACCTGAAATCAAAATTAATAGCATTACGATCGCCAAGGACCCAACCTCTTCTTCTATTGTAAATATTGAAAAAGAAGGTGAACGCCGTGGCTATAATATGATGGTGAATCCTTATAACGCTGAGATTCTTCCAGATGTTAAAGGCCGAAAGTTGTTGTTACTCATACAACAAATTCATCGTAATTTAACAGCAGGTGAAGTTGGTAAACAAATTACTGGTGCCTGCGCACTCATGCTAATTTACTTCGTACTCAGTGGGTTATATTTACGTTGGCCTAAAAAGCACTCTGCTCGTCAATGGCTTGCTGTTAAACCGAAACTCAAAGGCCGGAATTTTATTTGGGATCTACATGCTGTTGTCGGCACATGGGTCATTGTTTTTTATCTTCTTTTCGCATGTACAGGACTATATTGGTCTTATGATTGGTGGCGTAGTGGCATGTTCAAAGTGATGGGAGTTGAACAGCCTAAACGACAAGATCATGGCGCTACTCCTCAAAATCAAAATCGTGGAATACAGCAAGGTAAACAATCTGACCGTAATAATGATAAAAAATCAGAGCCTCAATTAGATAATACTCAACTCATTACAGCACTTAATCAAACATGGAGTGGCTTCAATAGTCAGGTTGGACGTGATTATTCGACTCTAACATTAAGCTTACCGAAAAAAGATGATGGAAAAATTGAGTTAAGCTTTGTCGATGCTACCCCACAACACGAACGGGCACGTAACCAAGCCATCTATAATTATCAAACTGGCAACATCGAAAAGATGGAGCTTTACGAAGACAAAAAGCTTAATCAAAAGATTATGAGCAGCATGTTACCCGTACACCGCGGTAGCTTCTTTGGACCAATTTATCAATTCGTTGCAATGCTTGCTTCTCTAGCAATGCCTTTGTTCTTGGTTACTGGGTGGATGCTTTACCTTAAACGCCGTAAACAGAAAAAATTAACACAGGCAGCTCGTCAGTCTTTAGCAGGACAATACATTGATCCAAATGCAAAGCCTTGGCTTATTACTTATGCAACTCAAACCGGCGTAGCTGAACAACTCGCTTGGAGTACGGCAACAAGTTTACAAGAGGCTCATCAACCCGTTCAGGTAAAACCTGTACAGCAGCTAACACAAACTGATTTAGAGCAACATCAGCAGGTTTTATTTGTGATCAGTACTTATGGTACTGGTGATGCTCCTGATCTTGCTACAAGCTTTGCTAAAAAACTTTTAAAATTGAATGTGGATCTTAAGCACATCAACTATGCTATTCTAGCGCTGGGCTCTAAAGAATATCCAGACACTTATTGTAGTTTCGGCCATGCAGTAGATGCTTGGCTTAAAGCAAATGGTGCCCATGCTCTCTTCAATACAATTGAAGTTGATAATGCAAACCCATCGGATATTCAAAATTGGAATCAATCTCTCACTAAAGCAACCAAATTAGATTTACATGCTGTAAATCTGGAAAAAGTATTTGATAGTTGGACATTACAGCAACGTGATTTACTCAATCCAAATAGCTTAGGTCAGCCTGCTTATAATATCGAACTTAAAGCAAATCATGAGGCGATATGGCAAGCGGGTGATATTGCTGAAATCCAGCCTGGTAATAGTCCTGAACGTATTCATGCTTTTTTGCAAAAGCATCATATTCTTAAAAATTCAAAAGTTGATTCACTACAGATTTCAATCGAAAAAGCGCTTTGGAATAAAGATTTAACTGGTGAAATTGAACCATTTGCCAATCTGGATCATTTATTAGAACAGCTTCCTACCTTACCAACACGAGAGTATTCGATTGCGAGCATTCCTTCTCAGCAAGTCCTTCGTTTGGTTGTTCGTCAACAATATGATGCGTCTGGTAATTTAGGTTTAGGGTCAGGTTGGCTGACTCAACATACACAAGTTAATAATGAAATTGCTTTGCGTATTCGTACCAATGAATCATTCCATCTTATTGATGATAACCGCCCTATTATTTGTATTGGTAACGGAACAGGTATTGCTGGCTTAATGAGCCTATTACACACCCGTACACGTCATGATTACACTGAAAACTGGTTAATCTTTGGTGAACGTCAAAGAGCATGTGATTTCTTCTATGAATCGACCATTGAAGCATGGAAAACCACAGGAATGTTAAAGCGTCTCAATTTAGCATTTTCGAGAGATCAAGAACAACGCATGTATGTTCAAGATGTAATCCGTCAGAACGCAGCAGAATTAGTAAGCTGGGTAGAACGCGGTGCTGTTCTGTATGTATGCGGTAGTATTGATGGTATGGCAAGTGGAGTCGATCAAGCACTTATCGAAATTCTAGGTGAAGAACAGGTAGATGATTTAAGACAACAAGGTCGTTACCGCCGTGATGTTTATTAAAGATCAATAAAAACAAAAACCGAGTAATAGCTTAAATGCTTTACTCGGTTTTTTATTGCATTCAGAATGATTTTGCATACACTGTCTGCAATTTAAATTGCAACTCTAAGCACAATGCAAGTCAATAAGTGGATCCGTATTTTCCTAGCAATCATTGGTTCGATTTTATTTCTAGATGGATTAGTTCTAATTTGTCTCAATAAAATTAATGTAGGCACCGTTATTCCTTTAATTTTAGGTGCTTTCTTCTGCCTATATTCCTTATTTTATTATCATTTAGAACGCTTTTTCTTCTATCACTATCGCTTACACACACTTTGGCGTTTTGGATGGTTATGCTTCTGGATATGGTTAATTGGCTTAGGCTATTTTTTTAGCTTTATTAAAGAAAATAAAGATACTTCAAATAATATTCCTCCAGTAAAAGCAATTATTGTCTTAGGAAGCGGTGTTGAGAATGGTCAGCCCTCCACAATTCTTGCAAAGCGCTTAGATACGGCCGCCCCTTTAGCCCTAAAACAGCAGCAGGCACACATTGTTCTAACAGGTGGTCTTGATTTTTCAGAAAAAGAAAGCGAAGCATTGGTTATGTCTCGTTATCTTGAACAAAAGTATCATATCGCAAGAGATCAAATGATTCTTGAAGATAAAAGTACCAGCACAGAGCTTAACTTAAAAAATAGTAAACCCTTATTAGAACAGCATCACATTACCTTAGAGCAGCCAATCGCTATTGTGACAAGTGATTTTCATATTCCTCGAGCAATAGCAATTGCAAAAAAACAGGGCTATACCCAAGTTTATGGGGTAGCGGCAGAAACACCATTAGCTAATCGCTACAATGCATGGTTACGTGAATATTTCGCATATGCAAGTGGATGGATTTTAAACGAATATTAAAAAATAATTTAATCGGAAAACTGCTATTTAAAAAAATAGCAGTTTTTTTTGTGAAAATATTAGTGATCGGTACAAATACAAAGTTGATATTAGCTAGAACTAGTAATTACAGGCTAGATACTTATCTTTAACCACTAGTAACACAATTTAATGAGGTTGAGGAATCCCATCAAAAGCATGAAGAAACACCAATGCTAAAAAATTAAAAAACTAGCGATCAATAAAAAGAATAACTTAAAGATATAAGGACTTTAATTTTAGAATAGAAAAGTTGTATCTACACTGAGTCACATAGTAAATAAATTTACATGTAAGTATAAGATATTTATAGATGAGTATAAATTTAGGGAATTTTAAATTTCTGATAGAAATTATGGTGGGCGCTGACGGGATCGAACCGCCGACATTCTGCTTGTAAGGCAGACGCTCTACCAACTGAGCTAAGCGCCCTTAATGAGAAAAGATAACGAATGTATCTTCATACTCTACATTCTCTAGACAAGGGAATCAAGAGAATGGCGCAGCGGACGGGGCTCGAACCCGCGACCCCCGGCGTGACAGGCCGGTATTCTAACCAACTGAACTACCGCTGCACTTGAGAGCTTAACGTAAAGGCTTGGTGGGCGCTGACGGGATCGAACCGCCGACATTCTGCTTGTAAGGCAGACGCTCTACCAACTGAGCTAAGCGCCCTTAACGTCTTCATCGTTTGTGAGGTGCATTATAGAGAATCTTTAACAGGTGTCAAACGCTTTTCGACAACTTTTCAAAAAAATGCGAATGAATGATTAAAAATAAGTCATTATTAAGTAAAAAACAATTTTTTGTATTTTATTTAAGCACTTATTTTAATATTTTGATCATTCAGCTAATTAAATAAAAATTTTTAAAATCTTATTTTAGGTTAAAGATTGCTCAGACAAATAAACCAATGCATCTTCAGCGACTAAATCAAACAGTTCAATGATTTCTTCATTACGCATTCGAATACAGCCATGTGACATGGGAACGCCCATCGGTTCTTTATCAGGAGTGCCATGAATATAGATATAACGCTGCATGGTGTCATGACCTTCGCCTTTATTAAAGCCTTCTTCTAAGCCATCTAACCAAAGAATACGTGACAATATCCAATCTCTTTCAGGGAATTGTGCTGCTAGTTCACTACTATAGACCTCCCCTGTGGGCTTACGTGCAATAAAAACCGCATTTTGAGGAGATTGTGCACCAATTTTTTTTGCAACCCTATGCCATCCACGTGGAGTCCTACCAGTATTCTCTTGCTCACCGATTCCGTTCTTTCCGGTAGAAATGACATAAAATTTATTATGTTTAGGCAAAGTTAATGTTTGATTTGCTAAATCGATGAGGACATCTACATCTTCGAGCTTAAATTGAGACATTGAACTTATTCTCTTATATCAACTCAAATACTTTGAGTTTAAGTAAAAATTTATATGAAGAACTTGTCTTGCGCCAAAATTAAAAGATTATCAATCTTCTCTTATCTACGCGC